>CAYYKZ010000059.1:0-11153 GCA_964468455.1 uncultured Leptospirales bacterium
CTATCCGTGCATAATTTTCAATAAAAAAAATAACCCATCCAGTCAAGACTTAAAATAAAAATAATAAAAAAGACAGGAAAATCTAACTTTTTATTATTTCATATTTATATTGACTCCATGCAAGTCTGCTCTAATATAGACATGCTTTAATATTATATAATATCATATATGGAGAATTACATGAGAAGAATCTTAGCAGCTATGACTGTTTTTATTATACTTACTGGTAATGCCGGCGCAGATCAGCTTGCATACCTGACCAGATCCCAGGCTGAAAAAGCTGTTACTTTTCTCAAAGAACAGAAAACAGTATTGCTTTTCTGCGGCTGCTGTAGCAATGACCGGAAAGTAATTGTAGACGTCAAAGACGTCTACATGGCTCATGCCGGATATGAGGACTATTATGAAGTTTTCATTGAAGGCTTCAACGGAGAAAATCAGATAAAACAGGCTATTGACCTGGCCTATGTATTTATTAACAAAGAAGGAATTGCATCAGCTGTTGGCGTAGAACTTGACATGGAGTGTGACCCCTGTGTAGAGAATATGCAATGGGGGATCAGGTAGATCCCGATCCCGGTTATATTACTATTTTTTATTATTGTCCGTAAAATCCTGAACCATTAATTATATTTTCAATGAGTCAGGTTTTTCCATAGTATCATCTTAAACCGCTTATTAAATTATCGATCCTCTCACGGTCATTAAGGCCTTTAAGCCAGGCTTCCGGAATATCTCCTGATCCTGAAGAAGCTCCAAGTATCATTCCCACTGCAATTGCACGCGCCGCATTATCACCACCTGCAGAAATGCAGTCCGCAATACCCTCCTCAAGATTATTATGATGCCTTGCTATTATCTGTATTACACCGGGGAAGGCATGATCGATGTGGCAGGTAAGCCCGTAGCTGTTAAGAGCATCTATACTATCTTTTCCTGCATCACCTATACCCTTTTTTACCCAGTCATAAATTACAGAACCGCTGTATTTATCCTTTGCAGTTTTTTCTACAGCCACAAAAGGATCTGCTCCATGGAGAACCAGAGAGACGGTTTCCGCAAAAAAAGCTGCAGCATCTATAACAAGGGGATCATTATGTGTAAGTACTGTCTGCTCCCTTGCATGCCGGATCAGAGTTTCCCTGTCATCATGGTAAAGGTAAACCAGAGGTGCAATCCTTGAAGCACCTGCCAGATCATTTGAAGTGCTTCCTGCTTCCCTGTATAAATTCCCATTCCCCAGGTTAGCCAGGGTAATTTTTGTTGCTCCGTCAAAATATCCCTTATACTCCTTAAAAAAGTTACGCCATTCTGCACTGAACTTCTCCGGGTCAAATCCCCTGTTCCCGGCAATAGATTCCAGAAGAACCATCATCTGGTCTCCGTAATGAGTAAAATCGCCTTTTCCTTTACTGCTGTGATAGGGACTTTCTGAAGGATCAATATAATCTTTAACTTTACCATGTTTTGCTGTTATATCCCTGCTTGAGTATACCCAGTGCACTCCAAGTGAAAGGGCATCCCCGATAAAGGCCGCATATATCATCTTATCCCTTAATTCTTTCATAGCTTTCTCCTTTTATACTTATTACAATATAATACATTTCGCGCTATTATACACTTAAAAATGGCTCACTCCGATAATGCAGAGAAAAACTTTCCCATTATTAACCGGCTGAAGTTTATAATAATTCTTGACTCTATGCTGAGCTGATATAATAACTTATTATTTTCCCGGAACGGTGCCATGAAAAAACTGATAACTGCTACATTAATTGTATTTTCTATTATTGCTTTGAAAGATGACTGTTTCTCCAGATCCTGGTCCGACCTTGACGCCGGTGAAAGAGAAATATACGGCAGTGAAAAAGAGGAGAAATACCCCATAAGAACCCTTTTCATGGAAATGGAGAAGTGGGAGGATCACTACTCCTTTATGTTCCTGTGGCTTTACAAATATACCGACTACCCGAAATATAAATCAACCCGGCTAATGCCTTTATACTACTCTTTATCAAGCAAAATAGATAACAGAAAAAGGACCGTGCTCCCCCCCCTTCTCACCTGGCTGGAAAGGGACGGCACTGAAGAAACCTCATATATACTTTACCCTCTTTACCGTTCCAGAATTGACACTAATGAGCGTGACCGTTCAATCCTTTTTCTGCTCAGATGGGGAAGCAGCGAAAACTCATACAGGGAGGAATCATTTCAGACTTTAATACCTCTTTTTTTTCACAGCAGGGATTACGGGAAATCTTCTTCAAGAGGAGAATCGATCTGGGTTAATCCGCTTTTTGTGAGCTATAGCGATTCCGCCCCGAATAGTAAAACAGAGCATATATGGTGGGCCCCGATAATACCATTGACATTCCATTCCACAGACAAATATGGAGGGCACAGAAATATTCTGTGGCTCATGGACTATTCATGGAATACATACAATGGAGAGGATAACCTTAAACGTTTCTGGCTGCTCCCGCTCTTTGCCTGGAAGAGGGGTGATGAAGGATATACTTCAATTTTCCCGCCCCTTTATGTAAACAGCAGATCCGGGGATGAATACCACATGCACCTTTTCCCTATCTTCGCGAAATGGTACAGCAAAGAGTACAGACATACATACAGGCAGACAATCACCCCTCTTTATGCTTCAAGGAAAGTGGCTGAAAAAGATACAGGGGAAGAGACCTATTCGAATTACTGGCTTCCAATTATACCACTCTTTTTTAGAAGTCATGACAGAGACCAGGGCACTCATACCAACCTTTTATGGTTTTTTGACTGGGCACGCGACAAAAACGGTGAACTTACAAGATTCTGGTTTATACCCTTTGTTTTTTACAAGCCTGACAAAGATGAATCGGGCTACAGGTTTTATCCCCCCTTCTATTTCCGGCCGGCAGGGAATACCGCAGATGAAGGATATTCCATGGGGATTTTTCATTATAACAGCTGGGATCAAACCGGAAAAACAACCTGGGCATGGCCATATTATCACAGCGAGGAATACAGCTTAAACTCTGACGGTAATGAAGTATTAAATAAGAGGGAATCTTTTTATACACATTTCCTTCCTCTATACTGGTCATGGGAAAATAGTGAAAGCAGAGGGACTCTTATCCTTCCCTTATATTTTACATATAAAAGCAGCACTACATCAATACATGTAAACCTTTCCGGTTACGCGAGAAAAACATATCAGGGCCCCATGAATCCGGACATTGCACTGGGACTGGAGAAAAAGGATGATAACTGGTATCTGGATACAGATGTTTCATGGCTATATGATGTCTGGAGCGTATCAACAAGAATTCCGATAAGGAATCCCTTAAAAAATTCCGGAGCAGAGTCTGTTGAAGATCCGGGAACTGATGACTCTTCAAAAAACGCGTCAATATCAAAGAAAAAAAGCGTTTCAAGAGAGAATGCCGAATATTACTGGGGGTGGAAACTCCTGTTCGGGTGGATGGCATATGAACAGGCCGATTCAAGGAGGCACTTCAGACTTCTTCCTCTGTCATGGTTTACATGGGACAGGGAATCAACTGATAAAATGTATGTGCTGCTCCCGTTTTTCCTTTCATATAAATCGGAAGCGGATGACCAGTCATATTTTCTTGTAGCTCCCTTTTACGGATCACAAAGACAGGGTGATTCCTACTCCAGGGGTGTATTGATAAATCTTTACTGGGACGAATACGATGCTCCTGAGCAGTACAGGGAACAGACTGTTCTGTGGCCATTTGTAAACTGGTACAGTTCGCCTGCTAAAAATGGGCTCCGCATATTCCCGCTTTTCTGGCATAAAGAATGGGAAGAGGATAATTCTCTTTTTTCCAGAAATTTTTCTCCTATCCATTACAGCATAAACGAAAGAAATACAGACACAAAGGAAATTACCTACAGGCGAAGAGTAAATCCGGCATATTATCTCAAGGAAAAGATCAGCGGTACAGAAAGTGAATACACATTTCTTGCTCCAATAATTCCGCTTTATTATTACAGTGAATCTGAAAGCAGATTCAGTCATGGAACATCATCTGACAAAACTGTTATTTCACCATTATGGTATTACACAAGTGAAAAGTACAGCGATGAAAAATCAGTCTCAGAATATTCCCGTCTGCTTCTGCCCCTTATACCGGTATTCTACAGAAGCACCAGTGATGATTACAGCCACTGGAATTTTTTAGGGATACTGGACAGGGCAAAGAGTAACAAATACAGCCGCTTCTTTATTTTTCCATTATACTATTACGAAAATGATATAACCGTGGAAAAGCAGGTATCTCCGGAAGGTGACGAAACCGGAAATACCAATATTATAATTACCCGGGAAACGGCAAACACAACTACCATTACCCCTTTCCATTTCTATACAGGTGAAACCACAATGTCGGACAGTGTAGAAGTTAAATCTTCAAGATTCTGGGCTCCAATTATTCCTATCTTTTACAGAAGCAGAGGTGATGATTACTCTCACTGGAATTTTCTGGGGATTCTTGACAAAGCAGAGGAAAAAGGTTACAGCCGTTTCTTTTTCCTCCCCTTCTATTACACAAGCAGAGAAAAGGGGGAAAGCCATTACAACATATTTGGAATTATTGACTGGCAGAAGAACAGCAGCGGCAGTATTGATTATTCATTTTTCATGCCCTTCTATTATTACAAACCAGGGGATAATAGCACTCTGATTCTTCCTCCCCTCCTTACATACAGGTCAAATGATGAAGATTCAAAAACCGGTTTTTACGCAGGCCTTTATATCTTTGATTCATCATATTACCAGAGACAGAATTTTATGTATTTGTATGATCATAAAAAATTTCTCAATACATCTGAAATCAGAGATAACTACTCTTTTCTTTTTGGATCTATCAAATATAATATTTCACCTGAAATCAGGGAAATGCGCATGCTCTGGGGAACTCTTTACAGCGGCAACAGATACAGCAATGGAGATTACAGCCATAGCGGACTGCTCTGGCTTGCAGGTGTAAGCCGTGACAACGGTGAATTTCACAGCCGTCTGCTCCCTCTTTACGCATACTGGTCTGAGGATGATGCCAGATCACTTTACATACCAATACTATTAAGTTACTTCGGAACAGCTAAAGACGGCGACTTTGACCTGGGACTTCTGGGTCTTGCCTATTACAGAAACAATGATATTCCTTCAGGATATGACAGAAGGATGCTTCTCCTTGGCGCAGTCTATAATGAAGTAAAAAGGCCTGAAAGGGGCTACCACGAAAGGGGTAGTCTATGGGGAATTTTATGGAGCTATGAAAAAGAGGAGGAGACCGGATTTAAGAAATTCTCAATACTCAAGGGCCTTTACAAATGGGTTGAAAAGGACGGGGAGGAGGATCATTCAGTTTTATGGGTTTTTTAGCCCCTGGAAGCTCTTCTAAAAACATTTATTATTATGCATGATTTAAAACTTAAAGGTTGCCGGTATTCATTTCCTGCAGATTAAGGAAGTGAACTTAAAACAGCAGATTCTTCCTTGTAATTCAAGATACAAAATATCTACCCCCTCCAGCTATATATTTAAAAAATCCGGATCATTTTGCATCAACCTTTATTTTGACGGGAGTTGCGAGCTCTGCCCCTTCTTTCTGAAAAAATGGGGTCAGAGCATAGATATAGAACAAAAATTCAGAACTATTAAAAAAAAATTGAAAATATACCGCTTCAATTTAACATGCACACATTCGAAGTTGTAAGGTATAGAAAAAATCATTATTGTACTAATATGTATTATTCAGGAATAATTACTTATAATTTTAAAGAATCAATACATGGACATAAGTAAAATCCTGAAATCAAAGTTAAAAGGAAAAAGAAATGAGTGATAAATTTTGGTCAAACAGACAGGAATCAACCTGGAGAACCAAGGTAGGACTTGCGGAAATGCTGAAGGGGGGAGTTATAATGGATGTCGTAACCCCTGATCACGCGAAAATAGCAGAAGACGCCGGTGCTGCTGCAGTAATGGCACTTGAACGTGTACCTGCTGATATTCGTGTTGCCGGAGGTGTGGCCCGGATGTCTGCCCCTGAAATGATAGCCCAGATACAGGAATCTGTTACAATCCCTGTAATGGCCAAATGCCGAATAGGGCACTTTGTTGAAGCTTCAATTCTGGAAGCTCTTGGGGTTGATTTTATTGATGAAAGTGAAGTTCTCACCCCTGCTGATGACAGGTTTCATGTAATGAAGCACGGTTTCAAAGTTCCCTTTGTATGCGGATGCAGAGATCTTGGCGAAGCTCTTAGAAGAATAGGTGAAGGCGCGGCCATGATACGCACAAAGGGTGAGGCAGGCACAGGAGACATTGTTGAAGCTGTAAGGCATATGAGGACTCTCATGGATGATATGAGACGAATAAAAGGCCTCCCTGAAGAGGAACTTATGACAGTGGCCAAGGAAACAGGAGCACCCTATGACCTGATTCTCGAAGTTGCACGGACAGGAAAACTGCCAGTTCCCAATTTCTCTGCAGGCGGAGTTGCCACACCTGCAGATGCCGCATTAATGATGCACCTTGGAGCAGAAGCGGTATTTGTAGGTTCCGGAATTTTCAAATCAGGAAATCCTGCAAAAAGAGCAAAAGCCATTGTTCAGGCTGTAACTTACTACAAGGATCCTGTTAAACTTGCAGAAATTTCCAAAGATCTTGGTGAGCCTATGACAGGAATAGGCATGACAGAGCTTGCAGATTCGGACAGACTGGCTGGAAGAGGCTGGTAAAGAATAAATGACTACAGATAACCGCATTGGCGTTCTTGCTCTTCAGGGCGCCTTTGCAAAACATATAGAAATGCTTGAAACCCTGGGCTGCAGGGCCTCGGCTGTAGAAACGGAGGATGACCTGTCGTCTATTGATGCTATTATTATCCCTTGCGGTGAAAGTACAACCATGGGGAAACTGCTTACCGAAAACTCCATGATGAAGCCGCTTAACGATCTTATAAAATCAGGAATGCCTATATTCGGTACATGCGCTGGAATGATTATTCTAGCGGAAAAAATCAAAGGCTCTGCAGGTTCAATCCAACCCCATCTGTCTGTTATGAAAATTGAAGTTGAAAGAAACGCCTATGGCAGACAAATAGAAAGTTTTGAAGCTTCATTTAAGATAAAAAATCTGCCCGGCCCGGAATTTACCGGGGTTTTCATCAGAGCCCCCAGAATTATGTCTGTGTCTACTGATGTTGAAGTAATGGCGGAATTCGAAGGAGTTCCGGTAATGATTCGTCAGGGGAATCTGCTTGCCACAAGCTTCCACCCTGAATTAACAAGCGATTCAAGAATACATGAATTTTTTATTTCAATGGTAAAAAACTCTGCAAAAAAATCGGGGAAAAGCGGCTGACTTATCTTCCCTTTCCGGAGAATGTTATGAAAATAAGAACTCTTATATCATTTATTTTACTGATATTATCTATTCCTGCGCTTGCACAGCAGAGTGATTATAATGATTACATGACATATGCCCGGGCGCAAATAAGTGACATACAGGTTCACGAAGTCGAAAATCCACAGGGAATCCCCCTCACTGAAACCTGGATTTTATTAGAAGTCATTGACGGCGATATGAAAGGTGAAGTAAAAAAAGCCGTTTTCAGCGGCGAAAATGAACTCCCGGAAGAAATGCGATATAACAAGGGTGATAAAGTTTTCATCGGCATCTCAGCAGCAGCCACTGAAGGGAGTACTGAATATATTTCAATTTATGATATGGACAACACCAGAAGTCTAATTGTTCTTCTATCCTTAATGGTTATTATAGTAATACTGGTGGGGAGACTTAAAGGTTTTGCCTCTCTTCTTGCCCTTATTGTAACAATTGCCCTGTTATTTCTTGTTTTTATTCCTGCCACTCTCAAGGGTTACCCTTCCCTTCCTGTTGCAATTGTTATAGCTATTATTTCGGTCATTATTACTCTTCCTATTATTGCCGGTTTTCAGCTTAAGACACTTGCTGCAATACTTGGAGCAGTCTGCGGAATAATTTTTTCTTCAGTACTCGCCTATATCTTCGGCTCTGTTATGCATCTGGCAGGTATCATAACAAATGAAATGCTTACAGTGTATTATGCCTCAAATATAAGAATTGACATGAAGGGACTGGTTTTATCAGGGATGATAATTGCCGCTCTTGGAGCAATCATGGATGTATGCATTTCTATTGCATCGTCCACCGCGGAAATATTCAATGCCAATCCGGAAATTGATGAAAAACAGGCATATAAATCAGTACTAAATATTGGAACAGATATTCTGGGATCAATGGTAAATACCCTTGTGTTAGCCTATGTGGGCAGCTCCCTCGCTCTTATACTATTTATTTCCATACGTATTCAGCCTGAAATGAGCTTCTGGATGGTAATGAACTATAACCTTATTCTGGGTGAAATAGTCAAATCAGCAATTGGAAGCATCGGACTTTTTATATCTATACCGATTACAGCACTGATATCAGTGAAAATTTATAAAAAATATTATTCCGCTAATAGGTAAAACCTTGCGGCAGATTATTTATTATAAATTTTTCTTTACTTTCCAATTATTACCCTTAATGCTGATTACACTTACTGGTTAAGCAATAATAATTAATCAGCCTGACCATAATAGGTCCTCAAAGGATATAAAAATATGGGAAATCAGAATCTCAAAGAACAGCTTGCCCTTATCCTGGAAAATTCAGGTTTTCTTAAAACTGCGGAAAAAACAGGAATTAACAAAGACAAAAATGCTGTAATCCCTGAAGTAAGAAAACTTACTAAATCTGAAATTACAGCCTTAATTAAAAGAAATAATTATTCACCTGACTGGGAAATTATTTCTGTTGATAAAAACTTTTCGCCTGAATTCATAAGAAACAGCAGATTTTATGGTAAATGTATACTGGGTAAATTCACAGGAAAACAGATTGATGCGGGTAATAGCATTCTTCTTGAAACAGGAATATACAACAGCATTCTCAGATCCAGTGAAGCAGGTTCTGAATCATTAATAGAATCCTGCGGAATAATCTCCAACTATACCGTTTCCGGCGGAACTGTTCTCTTCCATGTCAAAAACATAAGCGCTTCAGAAAAATTTCATCCCGGAATTAACGGAGATATTACTATTGGCCCGGAAACCGGAGAGCGGTCGATAAAGGTCTTTAATGAAATTACTCTCAATATTCTGAAAGAGATTACTGCTCCGGCTTATGACATAGAAACCTACGAAAGATTTATAAAAGCATATAGTGAAGATAGTCAGCTGACCCGGGGATTTATAGGTGAAAAATGCGTAATTAAAAATACAATTTCAATTTCAGATACAATAATCGAAGATGATATTTTTATTTCAGGAGCAGGAATGATCGATGGCTCCGCTATCCTTAGAGGTGACGGCAATCAAACCAGCATAGGACTTGGAGTTGAAATAAAAAATTCCTCTATACAGCAGGGATGCGAAATCTCTTCAATGGCAGTTATACACAATTCAATAATAATGGGAAATTCTGTCTGTGAAAAAAAATGCCTCATAAGCAGCAGCATTGTGGGCCCGGGTTCATCAATAGGGGAAGCTGAAATTACATCATCACTTACAGGCCCCCTTACAGCAGCACATCATCATTCACTTCTTATTTCGGCAATCTGGCCGGATGGGAAAGGAAATCTTGGTTATGGAGCAAATGTTGGGTCAAACCATACCTCCCGTCAGCCTGACCAGGAAATATTCCCGGGTGAGGGAATGTTCTTCGGTCTTGGTTCAAGTATAAAATTTCCTGCTGATTACAGAAACTCACCTTACTCAATTATAAGCACTGGTGTAATTACAATGCCGCAAAAAGTTGAATTTCCCTTTTCCCTGATCAATCAGCCTTCACAGACATATAAGGATATTTCACCCCATATAAATGAAATATTTCCGGCCTGGGGATTATACAGAAATATTTATTCAGTAATAAGAAATGAATCAAAATACATCAAAAGAAATCGTTCCGGTCTCAATAGAAGCGACCTTGAAATTTTCAGGCCTCGAATTATTGAAATGATGATAGCAGCATCAAACCGTCTTGACAGAATTAATATTAAGCAGGAAATATACACCTCCGCCAGTATCGAAGGTCTGGGGAAAAATTTCATGACCGAAGAGAGCAGAACAAAAGCCCTTGAAGCATATAATTTCCACATTACCTATTATGCACTTAAACATCTCGCTCAAAGAGCTGCAAAGGTACTGGGAGATGACGGAAATAAAGATTCTATTTACCTGGAAGATAATGAAAATCCATGGTGGCATCACTCCGCATCTCTCCTAGAAAAGCTGGGCCTGAAAGCAGTACCCCTGAAAGAATCCCTTGAAAAATATATTTCCCTTATAAATATACTTAATGAAGAAATTTTAAATTCAAGAGCAGTGGATTATCATAGGGGGGAAAAAATAATTGATGATTACAGCCATTACCATGGGAAACCGGCACAGGATCCTGTTATTCTTGAATTCAGAGAAAAATCTGAGATTGAAAAATCAAGATTACTGCAGATAATAAAAATTATTTAAACTCAGTAAATATATCTGTAAATATTCTATGCCTTAAAGTCTGCAGGGATATGAGCCACAGCTTCAATAACTCCCCGCAGAACATTCCTCGATTTTTCATTAAGACGCAGTTTTTCCAGCTTCTCCTCTGCTTCACCTATAAGCTGCACATGCCTTTCAAGGGTATCATCAATTGATCCGCTTTGGAGAATTTTTTCCCTGATATAGTCAACATGAGAAGTGTCTTTTTCTGAATCCAGAAGTATTTTAAGAAATTCCTCCTGTTCTTTTTCCGGTAGTCTTTGAAGTGTATTCTGTACCAGAAGTGTAAACTTCCCTTCGTAAATATCAGAATCAACAGATTTTCCGGTTTCCTTTTCAACACCGAAAACTCCAAGTATGTCATCCCTTATCTGAAAGGCTATACCCAGAGGGAGAGCAAACTCCTCAATACTTTTCATTTCGATCTTCTTCTTTTCTCCGGAAAGAACATATCCCATAATCATGGGTAATACTGTTTGTTTGTCATGTTCTACCTGAATATAATTTGTTAATTCTTCAATAATATCTTTTTTGATATCGATTTGTTCTCTTATAGAATT
>CAYYKZ010000060.1:0-4062 GCA_964468455.1 uncultured Leptospirales bacterium
ATTGAAAACACGGTTTATATACTCAACAATTACTCTGCCCGCTTTTTCATTATGAGTTTCCATATTACTTGCAAGTTCAATATACTCCCCCTCAGGTATTGCAGATGCAAGCCTTTTTATACTCTCAGCTCCATGAAGCTTATCAGTGGTTGCCCCCATAACCAGACATGGAATAGCAATATTTCCGATATTACTGCTTATTTTATAATTCTTAAGAGCAAGTGCATTTGCCTTAAGTTTATACGGGTCTGCAGCATCGAGGGTTCTGTTATATTTATCAACCTGTTCAGGACTCTTTTTTTTATCAAGCCTGAAATTTTTTAAATACCATTTTATTACAGGCTTAACAGCAAAATACATGGATGGGGGTACTGCAGGTACAATATCTCCAAGAATTTTAGGGAACCGGAATTCAGAATTAGGGCCTATTAAAACTGCTGCTGATGCAGGGATTTCCGGATTTACTGAATACTCAAGTATAGCTGAAGCTCCAAGTGAACTCCCGGCAAGAACAAAGGGAGCATTTTCAGGAAGAGTCTGTTTTACAACATCCCCGATATCCTGTTTAAGTCTGCTTATTGTAAAATTATTTTTATTTATTCTCATAACTTCAGATGAAGACTTCTCTCTGGTTTCCATGTAAAGGATTCTGAATTCAGATGTTATTACTTTTAAAAGCTCCTTCCAGCCGGAAATAAGCGAAATCCAGCCTGCAACGAATATTATAACAGGTTTTACATCAGATAAATTGGCGGGAACAAAATCAATAATCCGTATTGAAACTCCATCCGACATTTTAAGATAATATTCTGATACAGATGTAAGTTCGCCAGCATAATCGATGTAATCCATGGCTAAATTGTCCTTATATTTTATAAACAATAAAATTATTGTTGATTTTTTTTAGTTTGTTTTGTAAAAACAGACAAATAGTAAAGTTTCACTAATAGTTATCTGGTTCAACATAAGATTAATATATCATACAGAGAAGTTTATATAATTCAAGACATTAATTAACTATAAAATTTTTTAGTAAGCATCCGCTTTTCACAAAATATAAAAAGACACATATAAATGGAGGGGATAATTAATGATTACCAGGCTGTCCAATCTTAAAGAATACCTCAGCACTCAGGGAATTAAAACAAAGCTGGTTGTTGGAGCAGCTTCTGACAAAAACGTCTTTGAAGCAGTTATCAACGCTAAAAAAACAGGATTTATAGATGTAATACTTGTTGGCGACACTGAAAAGATAGAAAAAATATTTAAAGAATCAAACTATAAAACCACCGGCATTGAAATAATTGACGTGAAAAACGATTATGCTGCAGGTGAAAAGGCTGCAGACATGATACGGTCAGGGAAAGCCCAGATTTTAATGAACGGACAGGAAAGCTATCAGGGTGCCTCAATTATAACCAGACCTTTACTGGAAAAAAATTCCGGTCTTATAAAGGGTAAAACTATTTCCCATGTTGCTGTTTTTGAAATGGAGCACTACCACAAGCTTCTTGCAGTAACAGATGTAGCTGTAAACATTAACCCCGATTTAAGCACCAAGGCTGATATAATAAGCAATGCTGTTTTTCTTATGCGCAGATTCGGCATTGAAACACCAAAAGTTGCCGTACTTGCAGCAGTTGAAGTTGTGAATGAAAAAATGGAAGCAACAATGCATGCTGCCATACTATCCAAAATGGCACAGAGGGGTCAGATAAAAAACTGCATTATTGACGGGCCCCTTGCCTTTGACAATGCCATATCCGCTAAAAGCGCAAAATATAAAGGGATAGTAAGTGATGTCTCCGGAGATGTTGACATTCTAATGACGCCTGATCTTGAAACTGCAGGCATGCTTTATCAGTCATTGATAATGTTTGCAAAGGCAAAAGTAGCATCAATTACAGTTGGAGCTGTTGCGCCGGTTGTACTCACAACCAAGCTTGATACTCCTGAAACAAGACTTAACAGCATACTCCTTTCAGCCTGCACATATATTTAAAGGCTGAAACAATCCTGATATATAAAGGAGAAATAAATGATAAAGGGAATCGCAGATATATTTGAAAAAACCAGGAACCGCGGTGAAAAGAAAAAATTAGTGGTTATGGCAGCTCATGATGAACATGTATTAGATGCAGTTTCTGTGGCTTTGGAACGGAATATTGTGGATGCCATTCTTGTTGGTGATATGGATAAAATTAATGAAATATCCGAAAGGAACGGATTTAACCTCAAAGGGTGTGAAATCATAAATGAAAAGGATAATGATAAATCTGCTGCTGTTTCAATTAAGCTAATCCGCGAAGGAGCCGGTCACATACTCATGAAAGGGAGCATTGACACAGCCTCATATCTTCGCCCTATTCTACAGAAGGACAGCGGACTTAGCACAGGCGAGCTCCTCTCTTCTCTTGCAATTTTTGAACTTGAAGGGTATCATAAAGTTGTGGGACTTACAGATGGAGGAATAAATATCGCGCCTGACCTGCATGAAAAAGCATCAATAATTAACAATGCAGTGTTTTTTTTCCGTGCACTGGGAATAGAAAAACCGAAAGTTGCAGCACTTGGACCCGTGGAAAGGGTAAGGAAAAATATGCAGTCCACAATGGATGGAGCAATGCTTTCAAAAATGGCGCAAAGAGGACAGATCGCAAACTGTTTTGTGGACGGCCCTCTTTCTTTTGACAATGCCATTTCAAGGGAAAGCGCCGATTTTAAAGGGATAGAAAGCGAAGTAGCCGGAGATACAGATATCCTCCTTGCCCCAAATATTGAATCTGCCAATGTGCTGTACAAATCATTTGTTTACCTGGCAAAGGCATCACCAGGTGCAGTCATTGTAGGTGCGGCGGTTCCTGTAATACTCACGTCAAGAGCTGATACTGAAATTATAAAACTTAACAGTATTGCCCTTGCTGCAAGTGTTGAATTTTAAATAAAGCCCCCTGGGCCATAGAATTTACCTGGAGAGGATAATAAACAATGAATGAAAAAATACTAGCCATTAATCCCGGTTCAACATCCAGCAAAATTGCTGTTTTCAACGGAGAAGAATGCATTTTCACAACAAATATAAGTCACAGTGTGGATGAACTTTCAAAGCTGCAGAATTATGAAGACCAGTATGAATTCAGAAAAAAAGTTATAACAGATGAACTGGTTAAAGCGGGTATATCAATTGATGATATAAAAATAATTGTAGGCCGTGGCGGTGTAATAAAACCGCTCCCATCAGGTGTTTACTCGATAAATGAGGCCATGAAAGCAGACCTTAAAAAGGGCTGGGAGGCTTCAAAACATGGTGCGAACCTGGCAGGATTTATTGCAGAGGAGATGTCAAAAAATATACCCGGGTCACAGGCTATGATTGCAGACCCTCCCATTGTTGATGAACTTGATGATGTTGCCCGTTTAACAGGGCATCCCGATTTTTCCAAAAGGACTATTTTTCACGCCCTGAACCAGAAAGCCATATCAAGAAAATTCTCCAATGAGAAGGGCCTTGTATACGAAAATCTGAATCTCATAGTAGCTCATATGGGTGGAGGGATTTCAATTGGTGCGCACAGAAAAGGGAGAGTTGTTGACGTGAACAACTGCCTTGACGGAGACGGACCATTTTCACCGGAAAGAAGCGGCTCTCTACCTGTAGGGGATATTGTAAAGCTCTGTTTCAGCGGCACAATTACCCACGAGGAAGTCAGGAAAAAACTTGTCGGCCAGGGCGGAATGATTGCATACCTGGGAACCAATGACGCGCGTGAAGTTGAAAAAATGATTAGCGAAGGGAATAAAAAGGCTGAACTTGTTTATGAGGCTATGATTTATCAGGTATCAAAAGACATTGGTGCAATGTTCACTGTACTTAAAGGTGAAGTTGACGCAATACTTCTGACTGGAGGAATTGCATACAGCTCAAGGGTTGTGGAGCGGATAAGAGAAAGAACCGGTAAACTGGCAGAAATTTACGTATATCCGGGTGAAGATGAAATGGGCGCTCTTGCAATGAACGGATTAATGGTATTAAGAAATCAGGTAAAGATAAAGGAATACTGA
>CAYYKZ010000060.1:4162-11121 GCA_964468455.1 uncultured Leptospirales bacterium
TTTAAAATTCCGGTGGGAGCTTATTTATATCTTCAAGTGTAAATACAGGTCCGTCTTTACATACAAAATACTTTCCGATATTACACCTTCCGCATTTTCCGAATCCGCACTTCATCCTGTTTTCCAGTGTGGTAAAAATTGTTTCAGGAGCAAAACCAAGTTCCTGTAAAACCGGAAGAGTAAGTTTTATCATTATTGGAGGGCCGCAGATAATTGCGATTGTATTGTCACTTGAAGGATGGGCCTTACGTAAAATATCAGGAACATAACCTACTTCACCCCTCCAGAGAATTGACTTGTCATTATTATCTATAGTTTTGATTAAATTTACATCCTTCCTGTTTTCCCACTCCTCCAATTCATATTTATAAACCAGATCCTCTTCTGTTCTTGCGCCGTAAAGTATAGTAACATCACCAAATTTATCTCTCTGATCCAGTGCAGACCATATAACACATCTCACTGGTGCAAGCCCTATACCGCCGGCAATAAAAAGAAGATTTTTCCCATGCCATTTTTCAACAGGGAATGTATTTCCGTATGGCCCCCTGAAGCCTATAACATCACCCTCCTGCAGAGCTGAAAGAGCTTTTGTTACTCGGCCCACTTTTTTAAATGTACATTCAACATAACCTTCCTTTGTAGGAGAAGATGCTATACAGAAGGTGCTTTCACCTTCACCGAAAACTGAATATTCAGCAAACTGACCTACTTCAAAGGAAAAAGTATTCCTCACATCTTCATCAACAAATACAAGACGGAATGTTTTTGTATCAGGCGTTTCATCAATAATCTTTTCAATTCTGGCCAGATAGGGCCTGTATATATTTATATCAGTCATTTCCTATAGCTCCGAAATAGTCTTAAGATGATCAATTATATTCATATCCGCAGGGCAAGCCCTGGAACACCTGCCGCAGCCAACACAGCCGATTACTTTAAGTGTATCAGGCTGATAATAAAACTTATGCATAATCCTCTGCCGCCATCTTTTCCCCTGCATACTTCTGGGATTATGCCATGATGTATGAAGTGTAAAATGGGAAAACCCGCATGAATCCCAGCACCTTATACGAACACCTGTACTGGAAACAACCTCATCCTGAATATCAAAGCATGAGCATGAAGGGCAGACATATGAACACACGCCGCAGCCAAGACACCTCAATGACTGGTTAAGATATACAGGATTGTCAAAAGACGATTCAGTAATCTTTAAAAGATTGTCAACGTTAAACTGTTCAGGGACCTGTGCGAGATATTTATCCTTTTCTACACCTTCATCTGCTTTAATTTTATCTTTAAAATGAGAAATCAGCCTTTCACCTTCAGGTGTAAGAATTTCAGCAAGGTATTCACCATTCCCTATGTCAGTAAGAAGAATATCACTCCCTGCAGTATCGCCCGGGGAAACACCAACGCTTGTGCAGAAACAGTTTTTATCCGCCTTAATACAGCTCAGTGAAATAATAGTTGTCTGTTTTCTCCTGTTGCTGTAGAA
Organism: uncultured Leptospirales bacterium; assembly: GCA_964468455.1. Lineage (GTDB taxonomy): Bacteria > Spirochaetota > UBA4802 > UBA4802 > UBA5550 > JBBAGC01. The sequence continues at coordinate 5,664 of CAYYKZ010000060.1, forward strand.
GATATCATCGTGGCCGTCCATAAAGACCGCATCAAGAACAGCAAAACTTTTTGCGTCACAGGGCCTTGTACCATACACAATAGTGGGGACTGAAGTATCCTTTTCATCCTCAATCTGAATATCTCCATCTTTAAAAGTATAATGAAGAATTTCTTCATACTTGGGGAAAACAGCAAACTTCGCCGACATCTCTGTCTGGATATAATCTGTTACTATTTCATCCGTGCTGCTTAGCACATCAAAAATCAGCTTCTCATTCCTGTTAACAGGTGCAATAATCCTGGTACCGCTATCTTTTTCCCTGTTGAGGAGCTCAAAAATCAATTCATGTTTTACTATATATTTTTCTGCCATATTTATCTACCTGATAAAATTTTCTTTGTCATCTTTACTGAATGTTGCCAGAACAAAAACATCATCCGGATTCTCAGCAGATTTAACACCAAAATTATTTTCAATCTCAACAATGAGCTTTTGAGTAAGCAGATTCAGAGGGATATCCATGGGGCATGCACGCCTGCACTCACCGCAATTGATACATCTCCCTGCAAGATGCATTGCTCTCATTACATGCCATTCAAGATTCCCCAGTTCATGAGAAGGAACATGCACCCATTGAGGCTGATTACACTCAACAGTACATCTGGTACAGTAACACAAAGGACAGCTGGCTCTGCATGCGTAACACTTAATACAGGTTTCAAATTCCTTCATCCAGAAATCCCATCTTTCAGAAGTACTCATACTCTCAATTTCCGCAAGCTTTGACCTGTCCTCTTCTGAAAGTTCAAAAGGAACGGTTTTAATATGAGCTGCAACATCCTCAAGTGACTCAAAAACCTTAATTTCATTATTATCAGTAACACCAATAACAAGAATATTTTCATTTTTAATCTGATTTTCTGCAGCCAGCTGTATAATACTTCTCATTACACTGGTCCTGGCAATTATTGCTATTTTACCGAAATCAGCAATATCCTTCTTCATTAAATAAACGGCTATATTGCGGTCACACTTATCATCAAAGACAAGCTGGTCAGCTTCCTCCGGAGTTCGAGCAAAAAAGGCGTGTACATACTCCTTTTTCCCTTCAGCATAACCAATCACCATGTTAACCTTTCCGGATTGAAGCAGATCCCTTGAAAGATCTTTTAATTCCTGGCCTATCATACAGCTGCACCCTCCTTAAACCAGATATGATCGAGTTTTTTGAAATCGTTGTATGGGCCTAATTCCTTTATTTCCTCAGTAAAATTGTTTACAACATCCGCCCATTTGGCACCCTCAGCGGCAGATACCCATGTGAAAAAAATTCTGTTAATATCAAATCCTATAAAATCAAGAAGGGGCCTGAAAACCATCCATCTCCTTCTGGCATGATAGTTACCAGTGGTGTAGTGACAGTCATTAGGATGGCATCCGGAAACAATAACACCATCTGCACCTTTACCGAAGGCTTTTAAGATTAGCATAAAATCCATTCGGCCGGTACAGGGGAATCTTATAATCTTTACATTGGATGAATACTTAATACGGCTTGTTCCTGTTAAATCCGCACCTGTATATGTACACCAGTTGCAGACAAATGCCACTATTTTAGGCTCAAAGGAACTATTATTATCATTATCTTTCATATTGCCATTACCTCCGCAAAAATCTGTTCATTGGAATATCCCTGAAGGTCTATAGACTTATTTCTGCAGAGTGACACACATGTGCCGCAGCCCTGACAAAGTCCGGGATTAACCTTTGCAGCAATCTTGAGAACAGTCCCGTCTCTGGCAGTTATCTCCTCTTTTTCAATTGCATTATATGGACATGCATTAAGACATTTAAAACATCCTGCGCATGTTGTATAAACCGGGGCAGGGAGCCTGTTAATTACAGCAATTGCAGGTTCTCTCACAAGCTCATCTCTGGAGAAAAGCACCATTACTTTAGCTGCAGTACCGGAAGCAGATGCTACGGTTTCAGGAATATCCTTTGGAGCCTGACACGCCCCTGCAACAAATATTCCCGCAGTGTTAGTATCAACAGGCCCGAGCTTAGGATGAGCCTCGGAGAAGAAACTGTAACGGTCATAGCTGACATGAAGCTTCTGAGCAAGCTCAGATGCACCGTCATTAGCAACTCCTGCTGAAGCAAGTACTACCATATCCGCTTTTATCTCTACCGGCCTGTGTCCCATTAAAGTGTCAGCACCCTTAACAATAAGTTTACCGTCCTCTTCGTATATTCTGGAAACACGTCCGCGAACGTACTCAACTCCATCTTCTTCAATTGCTCTGCGCACAAATTCATCATAATTTTTCCCGGCAGCCCTTATATCCATATAAAAGACATAGGCATTGCCGTGGTGAACCTTATGCTTATAAAGCATGGCATGCTTGGCTGTATACATACAGCATATTTTTGAACAGTAATCCTTACCTTTTAAAGGATCTCTTGAACCTGCGCATGCAATAAAAACAATATTTTCTGGAATCTCGCCATCAGAGGGCCTTCTTATAACACCCTCTGTAGGGCCTGAGGCAGATGCAAGCCTTTCGAACTGAAGACCGTTTATGATATCAGGATATTTCCCGTAACCATATTCAGGAAACTCTGAGGTCTGCATAACATCAAATCCGGTTGCAAGAACAATTGCTCCCACATCTACTTCAATGAGCTCATCCTTCTGCTCAAAATCTATTGCGTTAACAGCACATACCTTCTCACATACACGGCATACACCTTTTTTGAAATAATTACAGTTTTCCCTGTCTATTACAGGCTTGTTTGGAACAGCCTGGGGAAATGGAACATATATGGCCGTCCTGTTCCCGAGGCCGGTGTTAAACTCACTGGGGTTTTTCTTTGAAGGACATTTCTGGGTACATAGCCCGCAGCCAGTACATTTATCATGGTCAACATAGGCAGCTTTTCTGCGGATTGTGGCTTTAAAATTCCCTATAAATCCGTCAATACTTTCAAGTTCAGAATATGTATACAAAGTGATGTTAGGATGCTGGGCCACGTCAACCATGCGAGGTGTTAAAATACACTGTGAACAGTCCAGAGTGGGAAAAGTTTCTGATAACTGAGACATGTGCCCGCCTATTGACGGTTCTCTTTCAACCAGTATAACTTTATGCCCTGCGTTTGCAATATCCAGGCTTGCCTGTATCCCCCCTATTCCGCCTCCAATGACAAGCGCTGTTTTGGTAACAGGTACTTTAATAGGGACAAGGGGCTCATTTTTTTTCACCTTCTCTGTAATTATTTTTACAAGATCAGATGCCTTATTTGTGGTTTTCTCCGATTTTTCATGAACCCATGAACAGTGCTCTCTAAGATTGGCCATTTCACAGAGAAAGGGATTAAGGCCGGCTTCGCCACAGGCGCGCCGGAAAGTGGGCTCATGCATTCTTGGCGAACAGGCCCCTACAACAACACCTGTTAAATTATGTTCCTTAATAGCCTGCTTTATAAGGTTCTGTCCCGGATCCGAGCACATATACTTATAATCAGCACTGTAAACAACGCCGGGTATATGAGATGCTGTCTCAGCGACTTTTTCACAATCAACAGTAGCGCTTATATTTTCGCCGCAATGGCATATAAATACACCTATCCTTGACATCTATACCTCCGCTTCCATAGCCGGAGAAACTGGTTCACTTGATGTGATTACCTTTTCCGGCTTTAGAGTTACTTTAACCAGGTGCCTGTGAAGGCCCAGTTTTTTAAAATCAAGACCAAGGGCTAGTCCAATGGCCTGTGTTATATATAATACTGGAATATCAAATTTCTTATTCGCAGCTTTTTCTATTGCAGGTCTTCTCATGTCAAGATTTGAATGACACATGGGACAGGCAACAATAATGGCTTCTGCACCGCGGTTAACCGCATCATTAACTATTTTTGCTGAAAGCTTTGCAACAATATCGGTTCTTGAAACAGAAAATCCTGCACCGCAGCATTCAACTTTAAAAGCCCAGTCAATGGCATGCGCCCCTGCTGCTTCAAGTATATTTTCCATAACAAGCGGATCTTCATGTCGTTCGATTTTAACTATATCCTTTGGACGTGAAAGAAGACAGCCGTAATAGGAGGCTGTGGCAAAGCTAAAGGGATTGGTAACTTTACTCTGTATCTCATCTGCCGGAATCCTGGAAAGAACATCAAGAATATTTACCGGAACAGATTTCCCTGTATATGGCATATCTATCGAATCTTCAATTTTCTTTTTTAATACCGGGTCTGCAATCAGTTCGGCCCTTGTTCCTGCAAGTCTGCTGAAACATGCAGCGCATGGAACCAGGATCTCATCAAGCCCTTCCCTTTCAGCTATTGCAAGAATCCTTGCAGGAAGCGCAAGAGAAAGTTCATGGTTAAGATTATGAGCTGCAGTAGCACCACAGCAGTTCCAGTCCGGAACTTCAACAAGTTCTATACCTAATGCGGGAGCAAGTGTCCTTACAGATTCATCATATTCCCGTGCTGTGCCTGGAAGTGAACAACCGGGATAATAGCCAATCCTCATAATTAATCCTCCCTCTTAGCTGCAAGTGTCTTTTTAAATATTTTTTTTACACCGGATCTGTCTTTCACACTGTGGGGGAAAATGGAAAGCTTTCCTTTTAAAAAAAGTCCCGGAGCTGTAAGAAGATCCTGAAAAAAATCGCGGGTTCTTAATTTATAGATTCCAATAAGCCCCACTTCATACAAGCGGCCTGTGTGCTTAATTGAATCAAGGAATGATTTGTGAAATGCCAGAATTTTTTTTGCGCCCGGGTTTACCATTTTAAGCTGCACAGATTCCTGTCTTAAAAAATCAGTTACAGCCGCAATACTGACTTTCTGCGGGCATCTGGATGCGCACATTTCGCATGACAGACAAAGCCATATACTCATTGACCTGAGCACTGCTTCCCTGTCATCCTCGCGTTCGGTCTGAAGCATCCTTAATATCATGCTAGGAGGAAAGTCCATCTCATCTGCAACAGGACATCCGGCTGAACATTTGCCGCACTGATAGCAGTTTAAGATACTCTCCCCTGTGCTGCTTTTTATCCGTGATGAATATGAATCATCATGATGATCATTTACATGGTTCATTCTATCACCCTTAAGTTACTGTTTTTCAGGACATGGGTTTAGAGTCCCGATGAAATACGCTTAATAAAAAGTGGAAAGTTTTTATTTGACTATTTCATATAAAAAAAGCTGTCAAGTGAATGTCTTTTTTTAAAAAATTTTTTTATTTGCCTCATCCGGGCATATTTTGATTATAGAATACTGAAAATTGATAAAACCTCTTTCATCTGCAGGCTTCCATAGATTCGATGACTATATTAGTGTATTTATTTATGATGCCAGGTAGTTCATAATCAGGAACTGCATTCAAACCTGCCCTTTGTCTGCCATCTATAATAACTGCTCCTTGATGCTAATGTTTAAACCATTTTCTTCACCG
>CAYYKZ010000061.1:0-9691 GCA_964468455.1 uncultured Leptospirales bacterium
AAAAAAATTCCCTTCCTTAAATTTTTTCTGAAAAAGGAACTGATATGGGTCCCGCTTCTTGGTGCAGCCTGGTGGAGCCTGGACTTCCCTTTTATGAAAAGATACTCAAAAGAGCTGCTGGATAAAAAGCCGCACCTTAAGGGGAAGGATGTTGAGTCTACACGTAAAGCCTGTGAAAAATATAAAACAATGCCAATATCTATTATGAATTTTATGGAAGGAACAAGATTTACTGAGAAGAAGCATAAGAAACAGCAATCTCCCTATAAAAATCTTCTTAAACCTAAGGCAGGGGGGATAGCTCTTGTAATGAGCAGTATGGGGGATATACTGCATAAAATAGCAGATGTTACTATCTATTATCCTGAAGGGGCGAAGTCGTTCTGGCAATTTCTTTGCGGAGAGACCACAAAAATAACAGTTATTGTTAATATTATTCCAATTTCAGATAAAATCAGGGGAGATTATGTTAATGATCCGGATTTTGCTGCGGAATTTCAAAAATGGCTCAATAATTACTGGGGTGAAAAAGATAAATTCCTTACAGAACTGAAGTCTCGCTAATATCCCGGGAGAGATGGAATTCTATAGCAGAAAACCCTCTCTCTCAAAAGCTTTTTCAAATCCGTATGAAGATTTATCCTGATTAAAAAGATGAGGTCCAATCTCCCCTAAACCCAGGCATTCCTTATGTTGTCGTAAAGCTCAAGAATCTCTTTTTCATTTATGCTGAAAATTTCATATGCCTGAGAAATATTAGAAGTTCTGAGCAGTGCCAGGCATTGATTGTTTGTAAAAAGTTTAACTTTCCCATCCATAATCCAGAATGGGTAGATTCTGCAGAACCATGGTTTTGAATTGTAAGGGAGGAGACAACCCTGTTTTGTTAAAAATGAACACTGTTTTTCATTTTTAATTTTCAATCTGTAGTGGCTGCTGCCAGGTTTATTTTTTTTTATAATTTTATCTATATCATATGGGAATAGAGAAGCCAGTTTTTTAAAAAATTCTTTAGAATTGGGAACTTCTGCAATATATTCGCCTATATTTTTTACCCCGGTAATCGACTGCATCATAGCAGCCTCCTCTGCAGAAATAAGAGTCATCTCCTCATCGGGATTATCCGGGGCTACGCAGCATGTGGGGAAAATGCGGCTGCACTGGAAACAGATGTTGCTATTTTTCTGCATTAATCTCCTCTTTTGTTTAAAAAAATATGGTTTTTATGAAATATCAATTATTTTTAGTTTTTTCAGTATTATTTCTCACCAGATTTATGTAAAGAAATCAGAAGTAGTAGGTAGATTCTGCAATTTTTTTATTTGGGGCTTGACATTAATTAAGTGCTATATGTTTATGGTATAATAATGATTTAGTTTTATAAATACTACAGTTTTGTCTCACCTGCATACCCGGTCAGCCTTCACTTCATTTATTTAACTTTTTCTTCAGGGGGTAACCCCATATCAAATATCAGGAGTTTTTACATGTCACAAGGAACAGTAAAATGGTTTAACGAGCAAAAAGGTTTTGGATTTATTACAGCTGATGACGGCCGTGATTATTTTGTACATCACACAAGCATTATTGCAGATGGTTTCAAAACACTCAGAGAAGGCGCAGAAGTACAATTTAAAATTGAAAAAGGCGACAGAGGCCCAAAAGCAGTAGAAGTCTCTGAAATATAAATTTTATTTTTTTTGTATTTAAATTGTTTTAAAGAAAAACCCGCTTATGGCGGGTTTTTTGCTTTATTAATATGCCTCGATTTATAAAATAAAAAACCAATAAATAAGGATATTGGCAAAAAGAATAAATTTAACTTTGCCTCAATGCTTAAAAATAGATAATATCATGAATAATAAAAATATAGCAATAATTACAGGACTGTTTCTTTTGCTCCTTTTTCCTTTGTATGGGGATAGCGGTGAAATTGAAGGACTGAGAAATTACAGAACTATAAGGGAAATACATATAAAATGGGAAATGGGCCTATGGCGGAGCAAGTCCTATTATGAAAGGCGGCTTCGTAAACTTTTAATTGACATGCTTGAAAGGGAAATTACTACTGATTTTGATTATATTCCTGACATGGGTAAATTAATTGCTGTAAAAAAACTTCAGCCTGATACATATTTCGGTGGATGGCTTTATGTCCATGGCGAGATTGAACCGGAAAGTCTTAACAGTATTTCCGCAAAAGGAATGGATTATATTCATGAAATAGAAAGGAGAAAATATCTCTTTGCTGCTTCAGGAAAAATAAAAAAATTCAGGCTTGAGGATTCTCAAAGGGGAAGGATTCTTCATCTTTATCTTTATTCAGTAAAACTGATTCCCCATGTGAAAAAATAATAAAAAAGAAGGATTATTATGTGCGGTATTGTAGGTTATGTAGGACATAAAAAGGCTGTTAATGTTGTAATAAACTCATTAAAACGACTTGAGTACAGGGGCTATGATTCATCAGGTATTGCTTTATGTTCCGGAGATTCATTTTATGTAGAAAAGAAAAGCGGAAAAATTGCCATGCTTGAGTCTGCCATAGATTACGAACTTGTGGGGAACTACACAATCGGCATGGGGCATACCCGATGGGCAACTCATGGAGAACCGTCTGACCTGAACTCTCATCCCCATACAGACTGCTCAGGCAATATTGCCCTGATTCATAATGGCATAATTGAAAATTATAAGGAATTAAAAGAGATTCTAATAGGAAGAGGACATGTATTTAAAAGTGAAACTGATACGGAAGTGATTGTCCATCTTATTGAGCATTATAATAAAGAATTATCCCTTACAGACGCTGTGGTAAAAGCTCTTAAGCATGTTGAAGGCGCATATGGAATAGTTGTAATGTCTAAAAATGAACCGGGACTCCTTGTTGCAGCCAGGAAGGGTAGTCCCCTTGTGCTGGGTATTGGGGATAATGAAATGATTCTTGCTTCAGATGTTAGTGCTATTATTGAACATACCAGGGAAGTGGTCTATTTTGAAGATGGTGAAATTGCTGAGATACGCCAGGACAGCTACCGAACCTATGATCTTAATAAAAACGGGATTCACAAGGAAGTGGAATCTGTTGACTGGGACATTGAGTCTATCAATAAGCATGGATTTGATCACTTTATGCTTAAGGAAATTTTTGAACAGTCTGAAACTGTTCATAATGCTTTCAGAGGGCGGGTGCTTCTTAATGAGGGTAATGTTAAACTTGACGGCTTACGGCTTAAAGAGGAAGAGATTGATGCTGTTGAGAGAATTATATTTATTGCATGCGGAACATCATGGCATGCAGGGCTTGTTGGGGAGTACCTTATTGAGGAATATGCACGTATTCCTGTTGAAGTGGAATATGCCAGCGAATTCAGGTACAGGAAGCCTGTTTTAAAAAAGGGTGACCTGGTTATTACCATAAGTCAGTCAGGTGAAACTGCTGATACCCTTGCTGCTCTTCGTGAGGCAAAGGCCAAGGGGATTAAGGTTCTTGGCATTACAAATGTTGTGGGGAGTACAATTGCAAGGGAATCTGATGGGGGTGTGTACATTCATGCCGGCCCTGAAATCGGTGTGGCATCAACAAAGGCATTTACTTCACAGATAACTGTTATTGTTCTTCTGACACTGCTCCTGGCGAGAAGAAGGGATATGTCGTATTCTGAATCATCAGCTATACTTGCAGATCTTGTTAAGCTTCCTGATGCAATAAACAGGGTTCTGGAAAGCAGTGATGCAATAAGGGGAATTGCTGAAGTCTATCATAAAAGCAGTAATTTTCTTTATCTTGGGAGAGGGGTTAACTTCCCTGTTGCACTGGAAGGGGCTCTTAAACTGAAAGAGATTTCCTATATACATGCAGAAGGGTATCCTGCTGCAGAGATGAAACATGGGCCTATTGCTTTAATAGATCAGGATATGCCTGTTGTTTTTGTTGCTCCAAAGGATGAGATTTACAGTAAAATTGTAAGTAATATGGAAGAAGTGAGGGCAAGAAAGGGTAAAATTATTGCAATTGCTACTGAGGGTGACAGGGAAATAGAAAAATATGCTCACCATGTTGTATATATTCCTGAAATTCACAGGGTGCTGGTGCCTCTTCTTGCTGTTATTCCATTACAGCTCCTTTCGTATCATGTTGCTGTTCTAAGGGGGTGTGATGTGGATCAGCCCCGGAACCTGGCAAAAAGTGTTACTGTTGAATAGTATAAATATTTTTTTTTAGTATAATATATTATTGACACCTGCAACAGTACTGTTGTACATTCTTTTTGCTGAATATTGAAGCGAAATTGTACTTTTATTATTCAGCAGGTGATATTATATTCTATATACCCCGGATATAATACTGAAATTACAGGGGTTTATATTTAACAGGGAACTGATGAGGTTAAAATGATTGTTATTGAAAGCGTAAATTATATAGGAATTACTGTTTCCGACCTGGAAAGGGGTGTGCAATTTTATAAAGACCTCTTTGATTTTGATACTGTTGATAATATCAGTACTGCGGGACAGGCTTTTTTAAAGATGGGTGATATTATGCTTGCCCTTGAAGAGGTTGAAGGTTATAAAGCAGTAGATGATATGGGAGCTTCTGTTTCATTTTACGTTGATGAAGAGGATTTTGATGATGCTGTTGATGATCTGAAAGAAGCTGACATAGAAATAGTCTCAGGGCCGGAAAATTTAAGAAAAGGCCAAAGGGTGGTTTTCCTTGATCCTGACGGTAACCGTATTGAGCTTTCCTATCCAAGAATTGATTGATATTTATATATTAAATTCAATGAAAAACCGGGCTGCCTTAAAAGGCGGCCTTTTTATTTTACAGGCATATCTTATTTACCGATAATATAAAAAAACAGGTGCAGGTGAAATTATGGAACTTAAAGAGACACTGGCAGTTGTAAAGGTTGTACCGGTATGTGTATTTAATAATGTTGATTCTGCGTTGAAAACAGCGGAACTGCTTATTAAAAAAAATGTTAAAATTATAGAAATTACATTAAGAACAGAATCTGCCTTCAGCTGTATTGAGGCTGTTGTTAAAGAATTTAATGATATAACAGCAGGTGCGGGTAGTGTTTTTACATCAGAGCAGCTGAAAAAAGCTGAGGCTGCTGGTGCAGAATTCGCAGTTTCACCCTGCCTTGACGAGAATGTATTGGATGAAGCGGAAAAACTGGATATACCCTTTGTACCTGGAGTTGCAACCCCTGGAGAGCTTTTCAGGGCAGTCAAAAGAACAAAGATTATCAAGCTTTTCCCCGCAGAAAGCCTTGGCGGGACTGAATATATAAAATCAGCTTTTTCACCGTTTAAATTATTTGACTATCATCTTATGCCCACAGGGGGGGTTGATAATAATAATTTCAGAAAATATCTGGATCTTGATAAAGTGATTGCCTGCGGAATGTCCTACCCGGTAAGTGATAAGCTTGTAAATGAAGGAAGGTTTGACCTCCTTGAGGAAAGAATCAATGAGATTTATCAGGGGATAATATAAGTTGAATAAAGGAGATTTTGTAAAATTATTTTCTAAAGCCATTGAAGGACGATTAAGTCTTTTTGGTTCATCTGAAACCGACTGTTTCAGGCTTTTCAATGCAGATGGTGACGGATTTGACGGAATTACTGCAGATTATTATGGCGGATATATACTGCTTCAGTACTTTAATGCTGAAGCTGAAGAAAACCTGAAGGATGCTTTAAATGGGGCATCATCTGTTTATAGTTCTGTTCCCGGAGGTATAAGGGGGATTCTTGTAAAAAACAGAATGAATATTTCCGGGAAAGATTACAATGAAGCGCGCAGGAGTGAGATTATTGAGGGGGCATATCCTGAAGAGGGGATAATTGTGTCCCAGAATGGAATCAAGGCAAGGGCTGACCTGCTCTATGGGCAGAGTACAGGGGTTTTCCTTGATATGAGAGAGATAAGATCTCTGCTCCCTGAATATTACAGAGAATATAAAATTAAGTCTATGCTTAACCTTTTCTGCTATACCGGTCTCTTTTCAGTTCATGCCCTTGCCAGCGGTATCGATTCCGCGGTAAATGTTGACCTCGCAAAAAGCGTTCTTGCCAGGGCACGGGATAATTATAGCCTTAATAATTTCCCATGTGATGACCGCGATTTTATTTATGGTGATGCAATTGAATGGATAAAGCTGTTTTATAAAAAGAAGAAACATTTTGATTTCGCAGTTTTTGATCCACCCACATTCGCAAGGAACAGGAAAAAACAGTTTTCAGTGAAAAGGGACTATGAGTCTTCACTGGAGTCTCTTGATAAAATAACAGTCAAGGGGGGGCTGATACTTACATCTGTTAATTCCTATTCTGTTTCAGAAAAGGAATATAAGTCATATCATCCCGGTTCCTGGCAATTATTAATGTTTGGAAATGAATCAGCCGATTTTGTTAACAGAGGTAATCCGTATTTAAAGGTGGGACTCTGGAAAAAGTAAAGACCTGATTTTTTCTGCTGAAAAAATCTTGACACAGGTCTGTTAATGGCAAATAAGATTTTAATACTTCTTCCGGAAACTGTGTCATTTCGGCCTCCTCAATAATTGACAGGGGTACTTTTAATGATTTATCTTGCTATTCTGCTCATTCTTACAGGCTTGCTGATAATACTTGTTACATTATTTCTTGAGACCAGAAAAGTCAGTGCTCATATTGAAAATATAAGCGGGAATAAATCTGCCCCGGGGAATAAATTTTCATCAGGCACGGAGGCATTTTCTGATCCGGAAGAAATAGATATTGATTTGCCGGATCTTTCAGATGATATCTATGAAAGGAATTACAATTTTCAGGATGACGAAGAGGATATTTTTGTAAGCTTTGATGATTCTGATGATGATATTGACAGTTATTTTGATAATCAGGAGATAATCAGCACTGAGGATTCTATTCTGTTTGATGATTTTACCGGCACTGAAACCGGTGATTCCACTTCAGATGAATTATTTTCTGATGTTTATACTGAGGATAAACCTGCCGAAGCAGTAATGTTTGAAGATAGATCAGGGGTGATCGATTATGAATCGGGAGAAGGAATAATTGACCCCGGTATGGGCGGGTATAAAAAAATTAAAAGAGTCGGCAGGGGCGAACTCAGTCTGGATATGGATGGCCTTAATTTTCATGTTGACGGCAGATTGTACAGATTCGATTTTCATAGAATCGGTACAATCTACACAGGCGAAAATTATTTTGCTGTACCTCTAAAAGGCAGTGGAGCAGTAAGGCTTTTTATTTTTGAAAAGGGAGATACTTATATTGATAAAATCAGGAATTATTATTACGAAAGCAAAAAGGACTAATTATGTACTATAGATATAAGGCTAAAAAAAAGGACAGAGGGCTCATGAAAACTGCTGTTTTTCTGATATGTATTACAGCAGTTGTTTACCTGGTCTATTCAAACAGGACTCAGCTTATGTTCTGGAAAATAACACAGAACAGGATAGTTGCAGACATTAACAGGGCTGTTAATATTGAAAATGGGAATAAAAAGATAAGAGAACTGGACAGGCTTGTTGAATCTCTGGGGGTATACAAAGAGGAACATCCTTTTGATCCTGATGCCTATATTATGAGCGCAAGAATTAATTTTTTCAGAGCCATGGCTGAAACAGGTAAAAGTTTTACCGAGATGTATGTTCACGATTCATTTAAGGATGTTCCCGTTAGCGTAAAAAAACAGCTTCTTGTCTCAATCAGGGACTTTAATAAGGCAAAGGCGCTTCTTGAGGGGAAATCACTTAATCCGTCTGATGTTGTTATGCTGAGTAAATCCCTTTTTCTTAACAGCTATTATGAACCGCAGGAAATTTATAGCAGATTGAAAAGTATTAAGCCTGAAGGGGATCTTGAGCTGGATGATATCCGCTTTTATGTTATAATTGCTACTCTGAGCGGCGATTTTGAAGAGGGGCTTTCTGTAGCTGAAAAATCAGGGCAGGTTGAGGAAACTGTAGAGGGAAAGCTTTTTTTTGCATCATTACTTAAAGATGCAGGAAGATATACTGAAGCAATAATGGCATTCCGTGAAATTTCAGGAGAGTCCGTTGATACTGATGTCAAAAAGCTTGCGTATTTTAACCTGGGGCGGATTTATTTTAAACAGAGGCTATACAGGGAATCGCTTGAGCAGTTTGCAGGCATTCTTGCTATGGATAATGAAGATCTGAATAGTAAAATCTGGCTTGGAAGAAGTTATTCCGCCATGGGTGATAAGGATAGGGCCAGAGCTATATGGGGAGAAGTGCTCACTGTAAACAGTACAAATCAGGAAGTAAAAAAACTTTTAGGTCTTATGTAATTATATTCGCTGAAAATTCCTGAATATGAATCAATGCGATAAAAAAATTTTTTTAATATATCCACCTTATAAGAATAGTAGTTTTTTTTATTTTAAAAAAGTTCAGGAATAAATTTCGAATTTTTTTATCATTAAAGTCCTGGAGATTTGTTTAATAGGATTAAGGCTTGACAAATAAATATATATATCAAATTAAATATAGAATTATGTCTTATTTTAGAAATTTTTTTATACAGCAACCCTTCCTGCGAGGTTTTGTTTTATAGAAATTATAGATTTAAAGGTTCACAATTTTTGATATTATTACAGGGAGATTATAGATGATGTTTGATTCATTTTACGGTATGTTTTCTAATGATATGGGTATTGACCTTGGTACAGCTAACACTCTTGTCCATGTTAAAGGACAGGGTATAGTTCTCAGTGAACCTTCAGTTGTTGCAGTTCAAACCAGTACAGGGAAGGTTCTTGCAGTAGGACATGAAGCTAAGCGTATGCTTGGTAGAACTCCAGGGGATATTGTAGCAATAAGGCCTATGAAAGATGGTGTTATTGCAGATTTTGAAACTGTAGAAAAGATGATCAGGTATTTTATTACCAAGGTTCATAAAAGAAAAACCCTTGTACGCCCCAGAGTTGTTATTGGCGTACCTTCAGGGATAACAGAAGTTGAAAAAAGAGCAGTAAGGGAATCTGCGGAGCAGGCAGGCGCCAGGGAGATATTCCTTATTGAAGAAGCACTGGCTGCTGCAATTGGAGCTAATATACCGATTCATGAACCAGCCGGACATATGATTGTGGACATCGGGGGGGGGACAACTGAGATAGCGGTTATTTCTCTTGGCGGGATGGTAATAGCCGACTCTCTCCGTATTGCCGGTGATGAGTTTGATGAAGCTATTATTAAATATATGAAAACCCAGTACAATCTGATTATTGGTGAAAGAATGTCAGAAGAGGTGAAGTTCCGCCTTGGTAACGTTTTTCCGGAGAAAAAGGTCGAGACAATGGAATTGAAGGGGAGGGACGCAATATCAGGCCTTCCCAGAACTCTTGAAATAGACTCTGTTGAGATAAGAAAGTCACTTAAAGAGCCGGTTGAGCAGATACTTGAGGGAGTTAAACACGCCCTTGAAAAAACACCGCCTGAACTTGCTGCAGATATTGTTGAGCGGGGAATAGTAATGACCGGCGGAGGACCCCTCCTGAAAGGTCTGGATCAATTTATCGATCACTTTTTCTGCCTGGGTCGGGAACATGGCAGCCAACATAAAAACTCCCAGCGCCAGCAGGAAGGCGACCGACCCCCACACTGCCAGGTTCTGGATATTACCGATGAACCCAGAAGTACCGGTT
>CAYYKZ010000061.1:9701-11031 GCA_964468455.1 uncultured Leptospirales bacterium
GTTGAACGTGGTATAGTGATGACTGGGGGCGGTTCCCTTCTCAAAGGTCTTGATAAATATATCAGCAAGGAAACAGGTGTTCCTGTTATACAGGCTGAAAATCCGCTTACCTGTGTTGTTCTTGGTGCCGGCAAGTTCCTTGAAGAGATAAAACATTTATACAGATCAAATTTAAAGTAAAAGTCCGTGGAATTATTTGTAAAACATAAGTCTATTGCGACTTTCATTGTATGTTCACTTTTTTGTATAATATCTCTTTCTTCACAAAGCAGTACTTTTACTCTCTCTGTTGAAGGAATTGTTAGCGCTTTTGTTTCCCCTTTTCAGAAAGGGTATGATGCGCTCCAGGGTGGAGTCAGCAGGTTTTGGGCCGGTTTTTCCGAGCTTAATGATGTACGTGAACAGCTGGATTTGACAAGGGAGAAGCTGCATAGATATGAATCTCTTACTGAAGAGATTGCTGAGATAAGGAATGAAAATGAAAGGCTCAGGAATCTGCTTGGCCTTAAAGAAAACATAAAGTATGATTCAGTTACTGCATCAATTGTTTCTAAAGACCCTGACAACTGGTTCCGGACACTGGTGGTAAACAGGGGGAGCAATGATGGTATTGAGGTTAATATGCCGGTAGTTGCCTATAGCGGCGATGTAAAAGCGGTTGTGGGTAAAATTGTTGAGGTGCGGGGTTCTCTCGCAAGGATACAGCCTCTAAACTCTCCTGACATTAAAATCGGAATAAAACTTCAGGAAAGCGGGTTCCCCGGTTTGTTGTCCGGCGTGGCCCATAATTCCAACTCCTGCGTTGTAAATTATATGTCAAGGGGAGCAGCTGTTAGTTCAGGTGATGTGGTGGTAACCTCAGGGCTTGCAGGTGTTTTTCCTGCCGGCCTCTTTGTGGGCAAAGTTATAGAATCGGATATTTCTGGTAATAACCCATACCAGAAACTGATTGTGGAGCCGTTTATCGACTATAATCTTATTGAAGAGGTTTTCATAATTAAAAAGAGTGCTGATAAGGGGCTTTTTGAGTTATTTGAGGAAAAGCAATGATATACTCTTATGTAATGACAGGAATTCTTATTCTTTTGTCTCTGATTGTTCAGGGGCATTCATCTTTTGATGCAATAAGAATAGGCGGAGTTAAACCTGATCTTCTTTTTATTTTTGTAATATATATGGGCTATAGTTTCGGATCATTTTACGGCCAGGTAACCGGATTTATAAGCGGGATTTTACACGATTCCATATCAAATTCACCATTGGGGCTTCTTACCTTCCCTAAGCTGGCTCTCGGTTTTATTGCCGGAATGATCGGGCGGTCGGTAATAAA
>CAYYKZ010000062.1:0-9263 GCA_964468455.1 uncultured Leptospirales bacterium
AAATGGAAATATTCGACGGTTTTATATCAGCAATTGCAAGTGAACTTAAAATACCATTTCATAAAGATAAAGAGGGACATTATACTGCCACAATAGAATTCGACAACGGCAGATCCCAGGATATGCTCGTTACTCTGCGTCTTGATGAATCCGGAGACAGGGTAATAAATTACCGTTCAGAAATAATGGAAATTAAAAACGACATGCCTGATCTTTATAAATACTGTCTTAAACTTAACAACACCTTTGATTATGGAGCACTTGCACTAAGAGAAAATACGCTGGTCATGTACAACTCAATCCTTCTTGAAGAATGTGATCCTGTACGTTTTATTAAGTCATTGATTTACATTGCAGCAAAAGCAGATGAACTTGAAGAGATGCTCCTGAAAGAGGATACACATTAGAAAAGTTATTCCTGCTTCCGGGGCAATGGGATAATTTCTGTCCCCGGGGTTTTAATTGCCGGCTCTGAACTTTTCTGCTAAATAATTAATCCTGGATTTTATTGCGCTATTTAATTTTCCGGAACCAGCCGCATCACTTCCCGCATTCCTTTGATTGCTCTGTTTAGCAAAATCTTCAGCAAACTCCCACTTGTAGTAATATTTATTTCCGCTAAGATTCCTCAATGCATAAGCCTCCTCAGGCGTTAGCCCCCCTGCAGATATTTCATCTTCCACCAGTTCAGGATTAATCTGAATCTCCATTATTTCAGAAAGATCAATTACCTTTTTGATTTCATCACTGCTTAGATCAGATGCTTTTTTATCCAGGGCATTCCTGAAATCAAGTGCATTCATATATTCCACATTCAGGAAGTCATCCATTGATGAAAATGAAATGCCATGGGATATAAATTTTCTGTAAACCTTTTCTGAAACCTTGTAGGTAACATTCCTGTAAACCTGCTGATCAAAAACATTCTGAATAACAAAAAGAGAGACAAAGCTGATAAAACAGGCTATCAAAGGCGTTGTAACCCAGCCGGAAGCAATCCGCCCCAGAAGCCTGTAGTTTATACTTCTTATACCCCTGGTAAAACCTATCCCTATTAAAGCTCCAATAACCGCCTGTGAGCTTGAAACAGGCACAAGGGGGAATGCTGGAAGTCCATTAGATAAAAGGAAGCGTTCAAGATTCTGTGAGGCGAAAAGAAAAAGAACAAGTGAAGAAGCCAGAACAACAATGAGTGCTGTAATAGGTGTAAGATTTACAATGCCCTGCCCCACTGTTTTCATTACCCTCTGGGAATAGGTAAAAACACCTGCAGCAATTGCAACTCCTCCCAGAATAAAAAGCTGCTGACTTCCGGTAATAACACCAAGGGGAGTTCCAATCGAACTGAAAGGAGCCACAGGAACAAATACTCCCATAACATTAGCTATATTATTTGCTCCCAGCGAATATGCGCCAAAGGCACCTACAGCAATAAGCCCTATTCTATTATACAGGTCAAGTTTCAGAAGATGTATCCGTACTCTTTTCAGTGAAAACCTGAAAATCATATATATAAAATAGGCAAAAATTCCAGCCAGGACCGGGGAGGTAATCCAGCTCACTACAATTTTTGAAAGAGAATTAAGGTCTGTTAAAGATGATGAAAAGAAATTCCACCCTATAATAGCTCCCACAATGGCCTGTGATGTTGACACCGGAAGATGAAGGGCTGTCATCCATGCCACAGTCACAGCAGCAGCAAGAGCCACTATAAATGCACCTGCAATTTCATTAACAGAACCCAGAGTCCCGAGAGTATGAGATGTGCCGGCTCCGGAAATACCTGCACCAAGAATAACAAAAATACCGGTTATAACAGCAGCAGTCCTGAACTTAACCATTTTAGACCCGATTGCAGTACCGAAAACATTGGCAGCATCATTAGCGCCAAGTGACCATCCAAGGAATAAACCGCTTGAAAGAAAAAAAATTACAGCCATTCTAAACTACTCTTTTCATTGTGGCAATGGCAAGATGATTGGATATATCCTCAGCAATGTCTGAAATGTTATCAATTGACACAATAAAGTTTTTAATATGCAGTTTATATGCAAGGTCAAGATCCATTTGAAAGATTTCTCTCTTTGTCTTATCCGCAATATGATCAGATTCGCTTTCAAAAAACTTAACTTTATGAAGATGGTCCTTTACAGCATTCACATCATAAAAATAGGCTCGTACTGACTGAACAAGTGCATCAGTGGAGTCTACAGCAGTTTCTGCAAGTTTTTTTATTCTGTGATGTATCTCTTCAGGGATCAGGGGTTTTTCTACAGCAAAATCTACAATCAGAGATTTTGAAAAGTCAATGATATCATCCATATCCTCCAGAAGCTGATACACATCACTCCGGGACTCAGGAATAAGAGTCTGCACATAAAGCTGAGCCTCTATATCCTGTCTCAAGTCATCAGCTTTTCTTTCAAGTACTGTTATGGCATGTACTTTCTCATTAAAATCATCCATACTCCCTGAAAGATAAAGATCAAGTCCCTTTTCAAAATGAAGAACAGCCTCGCTTACAAGATCAATAAAATTATCTATTTTAATTACAAGGTCCTTTGTTGCTCTGAAGATCGAATACATGCAATACTCCTGATAAAATAACAGCTACCCTTTTATAGCCCTGCTGTATTAAAATTATAAAAATAAAAAAAGCGACATCATGCCGCTTTTTTTGTTATATCATAAATTCTGAATCTCTCCGATCCCTAATCCTTTACAAGATAGCTGCCCGCATATCTATTATCGCTCTGTATCTCACGAAGAAGAGTAAAGGCTTTATCTTTTGAAGAAAGAGGCCCTATTCGAACCCTGAAATAATTTTTCCCGTTAACTACAGTTCGGTCAATATAAGCATCAAAGCGTTTAGACTTTAACAGATTTTTTTCTTTTTCAGCCCGGGCAAGTACATCATATGATGCAACCTGCACCGCAAAACCTCCCGACTGTCTCCTGGGTTCAATATCCCTTGATACTTCCTGAACATGGCTTGACTTGCTATTATCCGACCTGTTTGCAGCTGAAGAATCATTTCTGGCTACTTTTTTTGGGGCCTGATGTTTTTTTACCGGTTCTGCTTTTGCCTGCTCTACTTTTTTTGGAACAGCCCGGGTCTCTTTTTTTACAGGAGGAATTATTTCTTTTATATTCTCTCCTGTAAGAATATCTGTTTTTACACCGGCGGAATCAGCTATGTCTGCACCCGGTTTAACAACCTGTGCTGATGCAGCATCCTTTGAATCCTGTAATCCATTATCCAGGTCTGCTCCGGCAACAGTATCCCCTTCACTGTTTTCCTCTATGCTGAAATCAGGTATGGGGGGAACTTCCTTATTAAAAATATCTACTCCGTTTTTATCATCAAGGTTAAACTCGCTCAAAGCAAGACTTCCCCTCTCAGGTTTGTCATCCTTCATTAAAGTCATTCCCAGAAGAAACGATGCCGCTACAATACCAACTACAATTGAAGTAAGTATAATTATTCTGGGAGTATCAAGGTGAACCACATAGAGATTTTTCTCCCTCACACCTGTCGGTTTTGGTTCAAAATTTTCCATATATCAATAACCTGCCTTTTAGTATGTTCAAGTGAACCTGAATTATCTATTACATAATCGGCAAGTTTGATTTTTTCATTTAGCGGAATTTGATGATCAAGCCTCTCTTTAATCTCTTCACCGCTGATACTGTCCCTTTTAATCCCCCTGTCAAGAACCTGGTTCATAGAGGCAGTAACAACAATATTGCAGTCCATATATTTATCAAAACCTGATTCAAAAAGCAGGGGCGTATTTACCATATAAATACCGTTACCGCAGGAGCGCTTTTCTACAAGAGAAAGTATGGCCGGATGGGTAATTGAATTAAGCTTTTCTACAAGAGCTTCATTTTTAAAAACAAAATTTCCGAATTCACGCCTTTTCAGAGAACCATTACTATCAATAAATTCATTCCCGAAAACTGACTCTATCTGAGAAAGAACCGGACTGCCGGGCTCCATTATCTCCCTTGCAAGTAAATCAGTATCAATAACCTCTGCTCCAAGATCATTAAACATTGCACAAACTGTTCCTTTTCCGGAAGCAAAAATTCCTGTCACCCCCACGCGCATAAACTCCTCTCTTCAGCAGTGTTAATCCCTGAACCATTTTTTTCAGAAAAAAATTCAATTCCCCCGCTTCAAAAAAATCATGATTATCGGAACAGGAATTATTAAAAAAATATCTTCAGGAGTAATTACTGTCTTTATAATAAATTTTCTAAAAGGGCGTAAAACCTCTGCAGATCATGGCTGTCAGGAGCTTTCCCATAGGACGCCCTTATTATTTCCCTGGCAGATTCACCGCGAAAAATCCCACTTATTTTCTCTATATCAATAACAGAATCAAGGGCTGAATGATCTGATCCTTCCAGAACCTCTGATTCTCTTCCTTTCCCCTGATTAACAATGATTACAAATTTTTCAAGGGATATTTTTTCGATATTATTTAAAGGGACTCCCCTTTCGTTAACAGAATAAAGATTATGTATATTATTTTTGCTGATGAATTGTTCAATTGAATTCTTATACCCAATAAAGGATTTCCTGGTATATTTCCCTTTATAAACAAAAGCGCCGCTTGATTTATAAATATAATCAGCATTAAAAGTTTCAGCTGTATGAAGCCTGTTGTTGAAAATGGATGAATACCTTTTCTGGTAAGCAGTGCCCCTTGCATATATATTATTCCCTGAAAATGAAAAATCAAAACCTGTCATTGCAATATTACTGAAGCCGGCATAAATACAGAAATTAAGAGCATCACCCGCAACAGATCCTGTTCCTGAATCGATAGACCCTACAACACCCGGAAAAATATCATCAATTACCTGTGAAACAGGATGACTGTTAAGAGTCAGATAGCCTCCATATCTCCTTATAAGCTCCGGTG
Organism: uncultured Leptospirales bacterium; assembly: GCA_964468455.1. GTDB lineage: Bacteria > Spirochaetota > UBA4802 > UBA4802 > UBA5550 > JBBAGC01. The sequence continues at coordinate 4,935 of CAYYKZ010000062.1, forward strand.
GGGATACAATGGAAAATATAAAAACTGTATCATCAGCATCATGTCCCAGAAAATGTTCAAAAATACGGGGCTGCGGATCAATAGAAATAACAAAATCAGGTTTAATGCCCCTTTCTCTCAGCATGGGTAGAGCTGAATCTACAGATACAATATAATAACCGGAAAATAAATTAATACTGTCAAAGTAATCCTCAACAGAGGGTGCAGATGAAACAATAAGCGCTCCTTTCCCTTCGAATCTGTTTTTCAGCTGCAGAACCGGGTATAATCTGTTAAAATATTTGAAATTATTAATTGCATTGCGTAAAAACAGCTTCCCGAAAGCCTTTACAGTGGAACTGTTTCTTGCCTCAGAATCAATTAGACGCCTGATAATTTCTTTTACTGTACTGTAATATTCATTAAATACTCTTACAGATGCTGAATGCTCAACAACCTGAACTCCTGTAATACCTGAAAAATCGATTTCATTTTTTAATATATTCTCAAGTGAGGAAATATCTTTCCCTGAATAAAATCTCACATTGTTAATTCCAGGAATAAAAGATGTAACAGGATTAGCTTCAATTTCAACCTCAATTCCTTCAAGTATATCAATAATTACAACAGTCCTGAATCTCTCAAGAATATCCTTTGACTGAACCAGATTGTAACCGAGTGCACATCCCAGCACAATCAGAAGTGAATACCTTTCAGGTTCCAGATCATAGGATGATTTTCCTCCCTCTTTTACAGGGTCAAACCTGCTGTTAAGAGGTACTGAACCGCCCCTGTCATGTACAACAACAATGCTGTGGCCGCTGCGTGCAGTTTCAATTGAGTATTCAATTTTAGTATTATTCATAAAAATACCATCGGCAGAAATCTGAACAGTTTATATCAATAAACCGGTGATTATTTCCGGACAAATTCTTTAGCATAATAATGCTTCTCCAATACCCCGGCTATCTGGAGGACAGAAGTATAAAATATTTCATCATCCTGCAGCTGCGGACAGAGACTAATAAATATTTTGTTTGTTTTTTTTATTTCAGGATTATATAATGGATTTAATTAATGGATAATAAAGATATGGCAATTAAAAAAAAGATATTAATCCTTGCCTTAACCGCACTTTGCACTTTGCCATCCTGCGGAAAGGACAAAGATGAGAAACCGATGATTGATATTGAATCAATAGAGTCTGACGGTTCCCATAATGAGATGTATATTTTCAGAAAAGAGCTTGAAAAGGAAGAAAGACGCAATAACAGATATAAGTCTGACACAGATGAATTCTAAAATTATTATTCTTCAAGGAGAAATATAAATAATGAAAAGATTTTTATTCATCATACCTGCATTTCTTATAATTCTTGCAGCCGGTATTAATCATTTTTCCTGCAGCAAAGATAAGGATGGATCTCTTCTTGGCAATTCAGGAGAATCACCAATAAAAAAGGAAATGGAATCAACAAAGGCTGCAGAGATCCAGACTACATTCCGCAAAATATTCAGCCTTTATAAAGACAGTGTTGTATATATCACTACAGAGCAGATTGTTAAAATAAGGCACCCCTTCTTTGATGACCCGATTTTACGTGAATTTTTCGGAAACGGAAGGAGAGAACCTCAGACTCAGAAAAGAACCGGCCTGGGGACAGGTTTTATAATATCTGAAGATGGTTTTATATGCACAAATCATCATGTAATAAACGGTGTGGACAAAGTAAATGTAACGATTAAAGACAAAATCTATGAAGCAGAGGTTATAGGATCAGATGAAAGAACCGACATAGGTTTGCTGAAAATTAATTCAAAAGAAAAACTGAATCCTGTCTATTTTGGCGATTCTGAAATGGTTGAGGTAGGAGACTGGGCAATAGCAATAGGCAACCCCTTTGGCCTGGACAAAACATTCACCGTTGGCGTAATAAGCGCTATAGGACGGCGTGATGTTGATTTTATGGGCGGATCAAATATCCAGACAGATGCGTCAATAAATCCCGGAAATTCAGGCGGCCCTTTAATCAATATTTACGGAGAAGTAATTGGCATAAACAGAATGATATATTCTAAAAGCGGCGGATATATGGGTATAGGTTTCGCTATCCCTATAAATACAGCAAAATCTGTACTTGTTCAGCTTGAAAAACACCAGAAAGTTAAAAGAGGGTATCTGGGAGTAAGCATTCTACCCATTTCCGAAGATGATGCCGCACAGATCGGCCTTGAGAAGAATGAGGGTGCCTTTGTTGCTGAAGTTATTGACAAAAGCCCGGCTCATAGTGCAGGAATAAGAGTTGGAGATGTAATTGTCCGGATTAATAATACAAACATTAAAGATACAAAAGACCTGCTTGCAGTAATTGGAGAAACACAGGCCGGAGAAACAATTACAATTACAGTGTGGAGAAACCGGCAGCTTCTAACAGTGAAGGCAAAAATCAGGGAACGTCCGGGAAACTGAGACTCCTGTTCTTTTTCATGAAAAAATACTAAGAAAATGAGAATTATTAACCGTTAATATGAAATAGATAGTTTTGAAAAATACATAAGTTAAACAGGTTTTTTATGCACGAATACAGTCCTGAAAATAATCTCATGGTGATGCTTCTTTTACTCTTACTCACCCTGGGATTATATTATTTCTGGTGGTTAGCAAAGGTAAGCAGGATTTTCCATGATGACCCTGTAATAAATATTTTACTCACGGTTTTCACAGCTGGTATATGGAGCCTGTATATTAATCTTAAATATATGCAAAAATCTGAAATGCTGAATGGAAGGGATATGAAATGGTTCATGTTTCTTTTTCTCCCCATATCACCCCTTATCATACAGCACAATATAAATGAAAAGTTTTTCCCAGGTAGATAAAAACACAGGAGTACATAATGATTGTCAGGTGTAAAAATTGCAATTCTGCATTTGCTGTGGATGATGATAAGGTTTCGGGGAAAAAGTTCGCTTTCAGCTGTCTAAAATGCGATACTGAAAATATTATAGATAACCGCACATCTGAAATAGCTGAGGAAGCTATCGGACATAGCATACCTGACATGGAACAGGATCAATCTGCTGATGTACTCCAGGATAGTAATGATTTTCCACAATCTGAGAATGAAATATTAAAAGATGACAGCGACTTTGACGCTATTGATGATTTTGACGAAAAAGATATGTCTCCTGCAGATACAGATTTATTTACAGATGACGAGATTCTGACCTTTGAAGATGACGGTGAACTTGAAATAAAAACCGGAGATGAGATTGACGAAAATGATATAATCTTTGATGATATTGAAGAATCTGACCTTCTCACAGATGATAACGAATCTGCTCCTGAAAAAAATTCCGGCAAAGAGGACGGGCCGAAGCTTAACAGGCAGGAGGATATTGACGAGCTTTTTGCCTCTGTTCCAGATTCAGATATAAAAACTACTGATGATGATACCCCCCTTGATCTGGAGGCTCTTGATCTTGAATTTGATGATACAGACCTGCATGATGAGGACTCTGCTCCTGAAGTAAAAAATGATATTCAGGATACCGGTGATGATTTCGAAGAAAATATAGAAATAGATCTGGCTGATCTTGAAATCGAAGATGGTGACACTGAAGATATCAGTGATGACGCAACCTCTGATGCAGGAATAGCCCTTGACTTTGATGATAATGACACAGCCCGGGAAACAGAGGAAGAACTTAACCTTGATCTGGATGGTCTGGATATGGATGCAGATGAATCCATATTCGAATCTGAGGTATCATCCTCTGAAGATGCTCCGGATTCTGATGAGGATTTGCCGCTTGACCTTGATGATCTGGATATTGACCTGGATGAATCTCCTCTTTCTGATGAAGAAACAGGCCAGTCTCCTGATGAAATTCCGGAAGAGGAAGAGGATTTAACTCTTAACCTTGATGAACTCGATATTGACCTGGATGAATCTCCTCTTTCTGATGAGGAAACAGACCAGTCCATTGATGAAATTCCGGAAGAGGAAGAGGATTTAACTCTTAACCTTGATGAACTCGATATTGACCTGGATGAATCTCCTCTTTCTGATGAGGAAACAGACCAGTCCATTGATGAAATCCCTGAAGAGGAAGAAGATTTAACTCTTAATCTTGATGAACTCGATATTGACCTGGATGAATCTCCTCTTTCTGACCAGAAATCAGATCAGTCATTCTATGAAATTACGGAAGAGGAAGAGGATTTAACTCTTAATCTTGATGAACTTGATATAGACATTGATGAAATACCTGTTTCAGGCGAAGAATCTGAAATATTAAATGATGACTTTCCAGAAGACGATGAAGACCTTACGTTGAATCTTAATG
>CAYYKZ010000062.1:9363-10925 GCA_964468455.1 uncultured Leptospirales bacterium
ATATTAAATGATGACTTTCCAGAAGACGATGAAGACCTTACGTTGAATCTTAATGAACTGGATATTGAGCTTGAGGATGAATCTATAAAATCAAGTCTTGAAGAAATCAGTAAAAAACCGAAAATAGAAAATATTGAACCTGAAGAAGAAGATGAAAGTATCACAATAGACCTGGATACTCTTGATATTGATGTATCAGAAGATGACATTCCTGTTTCTAGCGAAAATCATGAAGATGAAGAAAAACTTACCATAGATGATGCCGGTATAACCTTTGACGAACTGGCTGATAATGAAGGAAAAGTTAAAGCAGATATCTCTTCCATTGAAAAAGATCCGGATGAAGAATTATTTGCAATTGCAGATGATTCAACTGCTCATGAGATGCATATAGTTGATACACTTGATGAACTCCCGGAAATTGACCTGGATGAATATGAAACCTATCTTTCAAAGGATGAATCTCCTGATATAGAAATTGCTCCCTCCCTTGAAGACAACGATATTAATTTTGACGACATCGAAATTATTCCGCTTGATGATGATTTTGACATATACACAAGTGATGAAGATTATGCAGCTGAATCAATACCTGGAAGAGGGACAACATCTCTTTCCATAGATTTTTCGCTTAAATACTCAAGACTGGGAGCCCTTCTACGCTTAACAGGGCTGTATACGATCGGCCTTCTGCCCCATTTTATTGTATTACTACTCTATTCAGCTGTCTCTGCTGTACTGGGCTTTATTAACCAGGTAGTAATTCTATTTACAGGCCATTGTCTGGAGGACTTTTCACAATTAACAGAAAATACTCTCAGATATTTTGTATCTATTAAAACTAATCTAACCGGAATAGTTGAAGACAGGCCTGTATTTTCCGGTAAAGAGAATATCAGCCATCAGCTTCAAATGAACATTACATATCCTGTGAAGTACTCTAAAAATATTGCCATACTAAGACTTTCAATCATAGGCATTATTTTATTTACACTGCCTCATCTGGCAATACTGGCACTTCTGACCTTAACTGTGCCATTAGTGGTTATCTCAGGTCTTATAATTGTAATTGCAACAGGAAGATGGCCCGGTGTATTATTTACATATCTTTCAAAGTATTTCAGATATCTTACAAGACTTTTAGCATTTTCTATTGGCCTGAATGATGAGTATCCCCCATTCAGGCTTGAATAGATTATGGTATCTTATTACATACCCGGCTATTGCTGTAATATTACACTCTATCTTTATATTAACAGTAAACCGGGTTTGCTGTTAATTCAGAAGTAGTTATAAATTTCCAGAATCACCTATAAAAAAACTCCGTTCCAATAAAACTTAACCTCACTTCTCTGTAAAATCAGTAAAACTCGTTTTAAAATGATATTTTTCTTTTATGCTGAATAATCGGCATTGCACGTCTTATCTTTTCAGTTGCATCTGAATCAATTTCCGCGGTTATAACACCTTCTCCGCTTTTTATTCTCTTTATAATTCTACCCCAGGGGTCCACAATCATTGAATATCCGGAAGTCTCTTTTTTTGCTGAATGTTTCCCCCCC
>CAYYKZ010000063.1:0-10831 GCA_964468455.1 uncultured Leptospirales bacterium
CATTACGCAATCCTGCTTTAATGAGTTCAGTAAATGGGGATTCCCAGGGGCTTATTATTCTTTATTCCCACGATATTGATATGAGTGTCAAGGGTGAGGTTGATGCTTCATTTCTGGATGATGAGACTGTATCTACTGATTCAGATGAAAAATTTAACGGATCTGTATTTTTTTCATCAGTAACCAGGATAGGCAGAGGGGCTTTCGGTTTTGGGATAAAGCAGAATAGTGATAATCAGTTTCTTTTGAGCAGCAGCGAATCTGTGATTGAAGCTACTTCTCCAGGTTATTTTAAATCTGAAGCAGAGGAGGAAAAAATGGAGGCCGGCTTTGGCCTTGTTTTTTCTTATGCCTTAAGCCTGGAAAGGAATGAGTCTATTGGATTTTTTGTAGAAAATAATTATTATCACAGAAAACTTTCTAAAAAAATTACTATTTATGACCCGGCAATAAGCAGTGACAGGGATTTTGAATCTGAAAGGCAGGGTGTGTCATTTATTCCAGGTTTAGGTCTTCATGTCTCAGAAGGGAGGCATGAGGCCGGTTTTATGCTGAGAATGGGTGAAATTATGTTTGAAAAACAGGAATATACCCTTGATGACAGCATTACCATGTTTTCCGGTAAGGAAAAGACGCCTCTTTTTTACTATTTTAACAGGGGCGCCGAAGTATTAACCGGTTATGGATACAGACCCGCCGGAGAATTGAATTTTTATGCTGAAGCCGGATTTATGTTCCCTTTTCTTAAAAAAGAGATAAAAAGAAATGATGAAACTCTGGCAAAGGAAAAAAGTTATGCCAGGCTGGATTACGGGTATCTTATCTCCTGCGGGTTTGAATCGGTTTTAAGCAGGGGTGTTCTTTTTAACGGCGGACTAATGTTTCTGATGATAAAAAACAGGGCTTATGATAATAATAGTATAGAGACAGGTGTTTCTGAATATAATGTTATGCAGCTTAATGCCGGTCTGGATATACGATACTCCGAAGAGGTTAGACTTCTCTTCGGAGCAGGTATATATAGATTTATTGCAGATTTTACTTCTGAAAGCTCCCTGATGGCTCTGGATCTTAATGCAGAAAGTACATATTTAAGCCTTTCTGCAGGGATTACCAGAAAATATTAAAAATAATCGGGCAGAATCTTTTTCAGTTTTGCAGCCTGTTCAGGTTTCCTTTGATCAGGAGCAGTTATAATTGCATATTTCGATGCTTCCTTACAGGAGCAGGTTCTTGACTGACCCAGTTCTTTTGCTACAGCTTTTACAAGATTTTTAGCATTGGCGGAATTGGTGTTCATATTATTTACAACCATTTCAACTGTCACATCCTCTTCGCTTTCATGCCAGCAGTCATAATCTGTACTCATGCATATTACAGCGTAGCACATCTCAGCTTCCCTTGCCAGCTTTGATTCCGGGATAGTGCTCATGTTGATTGCTGACCTGTAAAGGTGACTCTCGGCCCTTGTTGAAAAGGCGGGGCCTTCCATGCAGATTAATGTTTCACCTGTATGCATTTTCAAGCTGAGTTTTTCAGCAGCAGGGATGATGATTTCCTGAAGTCTGTGGCAGAATGGATCTGCAAACCCCACATGTCCTACTATGCCGTTTTCAAAAAAGGTTGTGTCCCGTCCTTTTGTGCGGTCAATAATTTGTGACGGGAGTACAAAATCCATGGGAGGAATCTCTTCTTTAAGGCTGCCCACGGCGGAAAATGCCACAATTTCCTTTGCTCCTATCATTTTTAAAGCTGCAATATTAGCCCTGAAATTAAGCTGATGGGGCGGATAGAGGTGCCCTCTTCCGTGACGCGGTAAAAATGCCGCTTTTACTCCGTCAATATCCATAATACTTATTTTATCAGCCGGCATGCCCCAGGGTGTTTCAACACTCACTTCTTCAATCAGCCTGGCCCCTTCTATTTCATATAAACCTGAACCACCAATAAATGCTATATCTGCCTTGTTCATTTGTCCTCCTTGATGATACCGGTATTATATCAAAAAATTACTTTAATGAAATAATTATCAAGTACTTTTCAATAATCGTTTTTTCCTGAACAGGCGACCTGTATACGGGGAATATTCTGCAATATTCAATGCTTTATAATGCTTTGCTTTACTTTTATTGTTATTTGAGAGGTTAAAATATAGTTTTATTTGTATTATCAAAAAAATATTTGACAATGTGTATGTTTATGTATTAAATTTTCTGTGTCATGGGAAGGGATGTCCGGGCTCAAATGGGTAATATAAATAGATATTGCATCCGGATTATTTACAAAACAAATCAGCATAACTTTTTAAACATTAATGATTCCAGGGGGGATTTGATGGGCCTTAATAAACTTGTTGATGGAAGAGATCAGCGTTTTGTACTTTTTGAAATGCTTAAAGTTGATGAATTGTCAAGATTTGCTGAATTTGCTGATTTTGACAGGGATACCTATGAAGCAACACTTGAACTTGCTGAGCAGATTGCGGTGGAGCTTGTATACCCGGCAAATGCCGAAGGGGATAAGAACGGGGTAAAGTATGATCCTTCAACTAAAGAGGTAAAAACTGAGGAACTTTATAAACCTGCGATTGCCGCTTATAATGAGGCTGGTTTCCCCGGTCTTTCGAATGAGCCTGAAATCGGCGGTATGGGAATGCCTGTAACTATGAATATTGCATGTAATGAGATTTTTAATGCAGGATCTATTGCATGGAATATGTTTACAATTCTAAGCGGCGGTGCCCTTGGTCTTGTGAAGAATTTTTACCAGGGCACTGACAGGGATATTATTATTGAAAAAATGATTACAGGTCAGTGGGGCGGTACAATGTGTCTAACCGAACCTGATGCAGGCTCTGATGTGGGAGCATTGAAAACAAAGGCGGTTCGCCAGCCTGATGGCAGTTTCCATATTGTGGGGCAGAAAATATTTATCTCTGCAGGGGAAAATGATATTTATGAAAATATAATTCATCCCGTACTTGCAAGAATAGAAGGTGATCCTGCCGGGACTAAAGGTATATCAATTTTTCTTGTGCCTAAATTTCTGGTAAATCCTGACGGATCATTAGGGAAAAGAAATGATATGGCCTGTACAGGGGTTGAACATAAAATGGGAATACACGGTTCCCCTACCTGTACTTTGAGTTTTGGAGATAATGGTGAATGTGCAGGATTCCTCATGGGCGAGGAACGCCAGGGCATGAGAATAATGTTTCAGATGATGAATGAGGCAAGACTTCAGTGTGCAGTCCAGGCTCTGTCTCTGTCAAGTTCCGCTTATCTTCACGCGGTGAGCTATGCAAAAAACAGGAAGCAGATGCCTCATGTGACCAAATTGCAGGATCCGGCAGCACCATCTGTCCCTATTATTGAACACCCGGATGTTAAGAGAATGCTTCTTCTGATGAAAACACAGACAGAGGCTATGAGGATGATTTCTTATTTCACCAGTTATAATATTGATGTTCAGCATAATGCTGAAGGAGCTGAGGCAAAAGAGGCTGAGGCACTTGTTAATTTCCTTATACCTATATGCAAGGCGGGAAATACAGACCTGGGCTGGAGTGTTACCGGAGAGGCAATTCAGGTTTATGGCGGCTATGGTTACTGCTGCGATTACCCTGTGGAGCAGCTTGCAAGGGATGCCAAAATCTTATCATTATATGAAGGAACAAACGGTATCCAGTCAATAGACCTTATAACACGAAAACTTCTAATGAATAGAGAACAGCAGTTTTTTGTAGTATTTAAAAAGCGTATTAAAAAGACTATTGAAGAAGCTCAGGGAGTGGTTGATTATAAGTATATTTCACCGCTTGTACGCGGTATTGATAAAATGGATGAGCTTATTGATATGCTTATGAAAGGGATGGCCTCAGGACGGCTGATGCAGATTTTTATAAGCGCCACACCTCTAAGAGAGGCAATGACAATGCTTGCCCATGCATGGATGCATCTGTGGAGCCTTACAATATGCACAAAGAAAATGAAATCCCTGGTGGGTGATCTCCGCGGAGAAGAGAGGGAAAAGTTTATCCATGAAAATTCTGAAGCTGCTTTTTATTCCGGGAAAGTGCTCTCTGCACAGTATTATGTGGGAGCTTATTTTCAGAATTATTTCGGGAAGGTTGACTCAATCCTTGCACAGGAAACAGCAATAATTAAATCTTCAGAGGCTGTGTTTACCGGGGCTCCTGAGGAATAATCTGACAGAGTAATTTGTACCTCCAGAAAATATATTTACAAGGGGACGTTCTGAGAACGCCCCCTTTTTTATTTTCAGTAAAATGCTGTTTTCCCGGGGGAAGGGGAGTATGAATCTAATAGTGCATGTCGCAGATCGGATAATTTTACTTTATCTGGTGAAGAGGAGTCTATTTTTTCTGAGATATATCCAAGTATGCGCAGTATGTCAAATTCAGCTATATTTATATGAAAATAATTATTTATTTCCTTTGCGCTATTAATAATGATCCAGAAATCAATATCTCCTGAGCAGAACATTTTCAGGTCATTATAATCATTTCTATGAAGAATAAGATTCGGGATAGGCTTCTTTCCGGAAATTCCGTTGCTTTTTGTATATTCTCTATAAAGGGGGCTTTTTCTCCAGTTCAGAATCTCACCTGAAATTGAGCAGGAGGTACATTCCCATATAATTTTATGCGGGATATCAATTTTTTTTATATTGATAGTCCCTTCGCATTTTTTCCCGATGTGCAGATCTCTGCATTTGATATCTGAATCGGCCCATAATCCTGTGGGTTTACCAAGTGATGATTTTATTATTTTTTGAATAATAATATAACTTCGCAGCAGATCATCAGAAAGATTGCTTTTTACTGAACCATTTTTGATAAATATTTCAAAATCTGTCACAGTATTCATAATGTTGTAATAATATAAAACATATTTTATTTGTCACGAAATTTACTACGTTTAAGAATAAAAAAATATTTATGCGCTATAAAAGAATTAATATTCCGGAATTATTTAAGAATACGATGTTCAGGCTATAAAAAAAGCCGGCTGGAGGCCGGCTGTGATAAAGGGAATTAAATGAATTTAAAAATGAGGGAATTATTAAAAGTTAAAGCCACCCCTTCTTTTTGGCTTCAAATTTCAATTCATCCCTGAAGTCAGGGTGTGCAACATTTATCAAGGCTCTGGTTCTTTCCATTATACTTTTATATCTAAGCATGGCCACACCGAATTCTGTAACAACATACTGCACATCATTTCTTGAAGTAGTTACAATAGTATTCTCCGGGAATGTGGGCATGATTTTTGATCTTAGATTGCCATCCCTGTCTTTGAAGGTTGAGTTTATTGCCAGTATGTTTGTCCCGTTTTTAGCAAATTTAGAACCCCATATAAACTGTACCTGCCCTCCTGTTCCGCTGTACTGTTTATGCCCAATAGATTCTGAGGCAACCTGCCCTGTAAGATCAATCATTAACGCGTTGTTAATTGCCACAAGGTTATCATTTTTTGCTATATTCAGTGGATTATTTATCCAGCCGATTAATTTGAATTCAAAATCCTCATTATCCTGAACATAATCGTAGAAATCTCTTGTACCTACGCAGAAACCGGCTACTACCTTTCTCCCATGCATAAAGGATCTATTTGCCCCGTTTACAACTCCTGCTTCAATAAGGTCTTTCATAGCCGGCGTTGCTACTTCAGAGTAAATGCTGAGGTTTTTTTTCGATTTGAGATTGTAACCGATTGCGTTGGGTAATCCTCCAAATCCAAGCTGAATAGTAGACCCGTCAGGAATCATTTCCGCAATATAATCGGCCATTACCTGTTCGGCATCACTTATTGGAATGTTGGGTATTTCGAAAATAGGTTCATGGTTTTCGATTATTCTGTCAATTTCAGAAACATGAATTTTAAACTCCGGCGCATTAAGCCTGGGCATGAACTTATTGACTTCAACAATTACATAATCTGCATTACGGATTGTTTCAAGGTCAAGGAATGAGGCAAAATTTGATCTGCACATAAAACCATTTTCATCAGGCGGAGTGACCCTTGCCACTGCTATATTGAGATTGGATGCATGACAGTAATCAGCAGTTTCACCAAGATGGATAGGAACATACTGGCAGACTCCCCATTCCATGCAGATTCTTTCCATGGGGCCCACAAAAACCGTTTCCAGATAAAAACTTTCGTGATTTTCCGGCTTCATATAATCAAAAAGTGCCATTGCATAACCCATACTTATGCCGACGTTTTTAATCTGCCCTGTTCTTTTACTCAATGCCCTTGAAAATTCATAGGGAACACTGGTGCCGCCGCTCATTGCTATTCTGTCATTTGATTTAATCAGTGCAGCAGCTTCATCTGCTGAACATAATTTATCAGAATATTCCTCATGCCATGAGCTGTATTTTTTTGCAGATCTCTGCTTCTGTACTACATTACCTGTTACTGTATACATATTCCCCCCCTGAAATATTGTAAAAAAACTGTTCTTTGAGTAGTTTCATTGTGTACGATTTTTCTGTTAATTTTCTAAGTGGACTTTATCATGGAGCGGTTTTTACGCAATTCTGATAAATGGAAAAGAAGTGTCAGTTAATGTGTATTTTTCTATGAAGGTATTCAGTTATACGCTGTGGTATAAAAAGAACATAGAGATGCTGTTTTTTATCTACTCTGGCGGTGCAGCAGATTGGTGGTGGATTTTTATTAATAATATTCAGTTATCCCCGGTATCACTGACGGCGTGGATATACAGTTTTTTACTTTATTCAGAAAGATGTTTTAAGTGATTAATTCTGTATCCATTGCATGGCATACCTGTTTAGTTCTGCATTATTCTGCAGATTAAGTTTTTCCTTTATTCTCTCCCTGTATGTGGAGATGGTGTTGGTGCTTACTGAAAGAACTTCCGCAATTGCCCTGTTTGTCATTCCCTTGCCGATAAGGTTAAAAACTTCGAATTCCCTTTCGCTGAGTGTTTCAACAGGGGATGAATTAAAATTCTGTCCCCCGGTAATTGATCTTTCAAGAAAATGGTCAACCATGGTATCGCTGATGTATATTTTCCCCTGAAGAACCTTTCTTATTGCATCTATAACCTTTATGGTGGCTTCCCTTTTTGTGATATAACCTCTGGCCCCTGCTTTTAGTACTCTATCTGCGAAAATAAGCTCTTCGTGCATTGACAGAATAAGTATGGGGAGTGAGGGATATTTTTTTTTAATCTCTTTTGTGAGTTCAATTCCGCAGCTGTCCTTTAATGTAATGTCTATTATTATCAGATCAGGAAGGGCGTCTTTAATTGTTTTCAGGCACTCCCCGGCATTTTCACATCCGCCTGAAACAAACATGTCATTTTCTCTGTTAATGAGTTGGCTTATACCGTCAAGAAAAATGGGGTGATCTTCAACGATAAATATTTTATATTTCCTGTTCCCTGTTAGAGCGCCTTCCGCCATAATTAATCCTCCCTTCACCTTTTAGTATATTTAAAGGCATTTTAACTGTAATAACCGTGCCTGAGGGTCTGTTAGGTTTTATCGTAAATGAGGCATCAATTATTTCAGCTCTGTATTTCATTATTTTGAGGCCCATACCGCTGCTGTGAGTGCTGTCTTTTATATGCTCAGATGAGAGTCCCATGCCGTTGTCTTTTATTTCAAGCAGAAGGTGGTCCTTTGCTTTTTTGAGTATTATGGATATAACTGTTCCCCTGGAATATTTTGCAGCATTAAATGCGGCCTCCTGTGCAATATAATAAAGATTTGTAGCCAGGGTAATATCTTCGATCACTACTGATTCATCATATTCAAACTGGCATTCAATGCTGTAAATGCTGCGAAGAAGCTTTGTAAGGTTCATAAGAGGTGTCTGAATACCTGTAGATTCCAGGTCAATGGGGCAGAGCCCCCTTGCAAGTCTATGGGTTTTTGTAATTGCCTTGCTAATAAGAGCAGCGATTTTTTCTGCTTCATTATACTCGGGCAGATCCATCTGTTTCAGTTTTTGGCTTAGGACCTGTGTAAGGGCTTCAATGCCTATGAGATGAGGATTCAGGTCGTCATGGAGATCCCTGCTTACCTGCTGTCTTATTCTTTCTGATATAAGTATTATTTCTTTTTCAAGTTTTTTTCTTTCTGTAACATCACGAGCAACAACAAGTATTCCATGTCTGCCATTATCAAGTTTTATGGGGCTCGAGAGTGTTTCAAGGAGTATGGGTTCTTTTCTGTAATTTACAGCTTCAAATCGGTTTTTGAATAATTTGGATTTTGTTTCGGTACTTTTTTTTACAGCCGGGAATTCGGAAGCATCATCACTGTAAAGTATATCCTTAACTGTTATGTTTTTTATTACATCTCTGCTAAGTCCGAATGTTTCCAGACCTGACATATTGATATAGTCCATGCGGTAGTTCTGGTCGTATATTATTATTATATCTTTTGCGTTTTCAGCCAGGAGCCTGTACTTTTCCTCACTTGCCATGAGCGCGTCCTGGGCCTGCTTAACGCCAGTGATATCAGCAAAGAAAAGAAGCACAGCCGGTTTGTCTCCCCAGATAGTAAGTACCGAATTTATCTGAAACCATCGCTCTTTTGAATTGGTATCAATTATTTTTACAGGGGGCATGGTGGATGAATGATTGCCGTCAAGCCTGTAGTTGTATTCCTCCTGAACCACGTTTCTGAAATCGGGATGAACAAGCTTGTAGAATTTTTTGTTAAGAATCTGTTCTTCGTTATAACCGGTTATTTCGCATAGCTTGGGATTAACATATCTTACCTGCTCATCCTGTATGATGGCAATAGCCTCCTTTGTATTTTCAACAAGGAGACGGTAGTTCTGCTCAGTAGCTGCTAATATTTCTTCAGCTTTTTGAATTTCCGTAAGGTCTATTATTGAAGCAACACTTCTATGTGAATCGGGAAGATAGGTTATTGTCATAAAAACATTATGGTATTTCCCGAATTTATCAACAAGTCTGAATTCAAGACCCATGGGCGTGGTTAAGTTTCTGCTTCTAAGTACATTATTGTTATCAAGAAGTTTTCTGTCTTCAGGAGCAATGAATTCAGTCCACTTTTTTATTCCTTCAACTTCGTCTTTCCGGTATCCGGAAATTTTTTCACATTCACCATTTACCCTGGAAATGGTGCGGTCCTCTTCAATAAATATTATTGCAGTGCCTGTTGATTCGAAGATCTGTTTGTAGTCTTTTTCCGATTTACGCAGTCTCTCCTCTGCTTTTTTTCTTTTGGAAATATCCCTCATGAATGCCTGGATTCCATGCCTGCCGTTAAAGTTAAAATAGGTTGAAGAGATCTCAATATCAATAGTTTTACCATCAACTGCTATAATTTTATCCTGGGTTGAAATGTATGTTTTTTTATCATTTATTATCATATCCACGGCTTTTTTTAAAGATTTGTGGCTTTGTTCAGGAATAAAGTTCCATATCTCCTTTCCAATCACTTCATCCGGAGAATGAGCACGGAAAAGATTTAATCCGGTTTTATTTGCAAAAACAATTTTTTCATCTACATATACAAAAATTGCGTCAGGAGAAGAGTGTACCAGATCTTTAAAATTTATTTCAGTAAGTGTGTACATGTCTTCATTTTCATTCGGTAAAGGTTTCCGGTTGTTTATACGGGGTATGGGCATAGCCATTTTTTATATGCCTCTTGATTGACAGGATTTTCATCAGCAAAAAAATTACTGAGTATTCCTTTGTATTTTTACTGTATCAGACTTGAAAAAAAGAGGCAGTTGGGGCTTCACCCTGCTTCTTTTCCCTGGGAAAAAGAAATATCCCGGCCTGATATAATATTTCCCGGTATCAATTCCTGATCATTTTGTGGAAGATAATGTTTTAATACTTCAGCCGCCTTTGGAGTAGTATTAAAAAACAGGATAATTACACTAAATAATATTCAGGAATAATTGCTGATATTTTTTTATATTTAGAATACTATACTTATAATAGAAGATTCTTTAAGTCAAGCTTATCTTGGAGTCTTTTTAAGTTTAAAAGTAAAATTGTAATGAATTATTGGCCTTTTAGTACAAAAAACGATTAATTATTTGCGGATTATTTGTTTTTTTAAAGGTTTATAATAGTTAGAGTTGGAATTACAAATCATCTGTTTAAGATTTTTATGTTGCACATTCACCATCGGGGAGACGGGTTTTTTCTGAAAAATATTTTTCAGCACCATCTGAAGTAACGTAGCACGCTCCCCCAATGGAAAGGCTCTCCTTCAGGTGTATGTCACGACCTATAAGTGTAAGACTTGAATTGAGAATTTCCGGGAAATTTTTATTTTTGATGAGCTTTTCCTCAGTCCCTATCCGGCATCCGCTGCCTATGCCCGGGATTTCGCTTTCTGATGCAGCTTCATCTACAATTGTATTTATTACATGCGCTTTTTCTCCTATTTTTACATAGGGAAGAATAATTGAATCTTTAACAACAGCATTATCCTGAATTTCAACTCCTGGAAATATTATTGAATTTTCCACTCTGCCATTGATATAGCAGTAATCGGAAATAAAAGAGTTCTTTACCTGGGCTTTTTCATCAAGCAGTGCATAACCTTTTGCTTTTATTCCGCTTTCGATTAGTTTGTCTCTGTAAAGCATATTGGAAATTTCAGGGTTCCATACTATTTCCCTGTTCAGGTCATAGTATTCATTTACACTGTTTATTGGCCAGTACAGGGCATTCATAGTTGATGTGCTTATTCCGTTATGAATTATTCTGTTTATTATCATTTCAAAAAAATTGGGTGCTTCATGCCCTTCTTTAATCGCTTTTTTTATAACACCTGTTA
>CAYYKZ010000064.1:0-10807 GCA_964468455.1 uncultured Leptospirales bacterium
AGATAAGATTCTGATGTGAAGGAGTTATTGCGAATCAGTCAGGTTCAAGAGGGAGTAAATCCTGTTAATCCTGTAATTGGGTAAAATTACGGGTCATAAACTTATTCCCATAGTGGGCGTGGTACACAGGGAATTTATAACAGGTGCAGCATCAATTGCAGAAGAATGAAATTTAATGTTTCCATCTGCCCGAAGTATATTATTTGAATATTGCTTTACAAAAAATTATTATAAAGAAACTGTAAGGAAAAATCAGAAATTATTCCTGAATGTATAAGTTAATTAAATAAAACATTTTTATTATCGCAATGTCTCTTCAGCAGCGGCATTAAAGTATCCGATATAAAAGAATATTCCGGGAATCAACTCTGAATGAAGCAATAATAATTTTTTAACAGGGTAATACTTATGCTTGCAACAGCAGCAGCTATTATTGGCGGAGTAGGGCTTGTTCTTCTGGGAATGGCCCTCATGTCTGAGGGGCTTCAGGCCCTTGCAGGTGACAGGGTCAAACAGCTTTTGAGTCATTTTACAGGTAATTCTTTTAAGGGGGTTCTAACCGGTACAGGAATTACTGTAATAACCAATTCCGCCAGTGCAACAATTCTGGGCACAATCGGTTTTATTAACGCGGGCCTTCTATCTCTTCCCCAGGCAATAGGTATTATTTTTGGAGCCAATCTTGGAACTGTTTCAACAGCCTGGATAGTGGCCCTTGTGGGTTTCAAGTTCAGCATAAGCACATTTACTCTTCCCCTTATTACCCTGTGCGCTCTAATGAAACTATTTCTTAAAAGGAAACGGGCGTCAATAGGTCTGGCAGTAGCAGGTTTTGGTCTCCTGTTCCTTGGAGCAGATATGCTTCAGGGGGGGATGCGCGGTACCGGAGGATTTATTGAGCTTGCGGGGTTTTCTGTTAATGTCTGGAGTGATCGTTTTCTCCTTGCTGCAATGGGATTTTTAATGACCTTTCTTTTACAGTCCTCAACTGTTGCCATTGTAACTACATTTGCTGCTTTGGGAACAGGAACAGTTACAATGGAACAGGCAGCACTGGTTGTTGTGGGGCTCAATACAGGGAAGGTCTATTACGGCATACTGGGATACATAGGAGCATCAACAGCGGGGAAGCGTACTGCCGTTCTGCATATATTTTTTAATCTGGCCACAGGTGTTATTCTTTTTATTTTTTCCGGTATTTTTGTTTCATCAGTTACAGCTCTATGCGGTTATGCCGGAGCAGGATCACCTGCTATTGTTTTATGCGCGCTTCATACAGGCTTTAATCTTATAGGTATAATCATCTGGCTCCCTCTTCGCAAATCATTGTCACTTCTCATGGAGCGTATTGTTAAGGAAAAGGGGCCTGTTTTAACCCGTCTTCTCGATTACCGAGTGGCAACTGTTCCCCATATTGCAGTTGAAACAGCACGACTTACCATTATTGAAGTAGCCGGTGTTGTTATGGCTGCTATACGGGATCTGATAATACGGGAAAAATCCTACAGGGAGGCTGTACAGTTTCTACCTTCTGTAGGGGCCGCTATTCTTGAAACTCAGAAGTATCTTTCCCTTGTGGTTTCATCTCCGGATGCCAGCCAGGTGCATAATCAGCATCTTGATGTTATTCACGCCATGGACCATATGGCCCGGCTTGTTGAAGCATGCGGTGAGATTGAAAATGTCCGGACAACAGGAGCATCTGATTTTATTCATCAAATGGCTCTTCAGCAGATTGAGCTGGTTGATGATGTTATAAAATGGCTTTCAGGGGAGCTCGAGGAGGTTCCTATAAGCAGGGTTGCGCAGATTTCGGCAATGTTTGCTGAAACCAGAAGACAGAAACGGAAAGATATGATTGTGGATATTGCAAAGGGTGGGCTTAAACCTGATCAGGGCTTTGATCACCTGGAGGCAATGCGTTGGGTTGACAGAATCGCCTACCATATTTGGCGCGGAATTTTTCATCTGAGTCAGAAGTACTGATGCCTTCTCAATTTTTATTAACAAATGAATAAATTAAAATCCGGCTCTTTTTTTTCTTGTATTTTATAAGCTGCAGTGGAATTGGAGATAATATTGATTTTATTATATGCATGAATCAGATATCATGCGGGCGGAAATGATAAGAGCTGGAATTACCACCTATGTGGAAAAGCATGGCAGGCTCATGGAAAACATGCTTGGCCATGATTATATACGTGCAGTTATTAATAACGGCGCTTTACCCATACTTATACCCTTTACTCAGGATAAAAAGCTGCTCCTTCAATATATTGATTCAATTGACCTTCTTCTTTTACCAGGCGGTGACGATATTGACCCTGCCTTATATAATGAAAAAAATAATGGTTTATCCCTTAATGTGAGTACAGAAAGGGATTTAATGGAATTTTATCTTCTCGAAAAGGCTTTTGAGAAAAAAATCCCGGTTCTGGGGATATGCAGAGGTTGCCAGGTTATTAATGTTTTTATGGGGGGCACTTTATATCAGGATCTGGAGGCGGAAAATATCGGTTTCATAGACCATGTAAATTCATCCCGTGAAACCGGATTGTTAAGTCACGATGTGAATATTGAAAAGGGAAGTTTCCTTTATTCGATGTATAATTCTGTGAAAATTCAGGTAAACTCAAGGCATCATCAGGCAGTAAAAAAAGCGCCCCATGGCCTTACTGTTTCTGCCTTCTCTGATGACGGAATTATTGAGGGTATTGAATCCAAATCCATGAAAGTGCTGGGGGTTCAGTGGCATCCGGAAAATCTGATAGATCTGGGCCAGGAGTTTAATTCTTTATTCAGAAATTTTTTTATGCAGGTATTCTAAGAAGCTGTCATTGAATTATAAGGGCAGCTTTTTACTTTTGAAGCAGCAATGCTTATTTTAAGACTCTTAATGGAGAGTTATATATGATAATTGATGATGCAGCTCTTGAATATTACAGAAACCAGCTTTTTATTTATCCCCAGCCTGACGGCACATCCTGCGGGCCAACCTGCCTGCATTCGGTTTATAATTATTTTGGAGACAGCATTGATTTACGAAGTGTAATATCAGAGGTTAAGGCCCTTGATGCAGGAGGAACCCTTGCTGTTTTTCTTGGGTGCCACGCACTTAAACGCGGTTATAAAGCTTCCATATATACCCTCAATCTTCAGGTTTTTGACCCTACCTGGTTTAAAGGTCATAATATTGATCTAAGAGAGAAACTAAGGCTCAGGGGGGAGGGGCGTGATGATCCAAGGCTCCGCTCTGCTGTTGCAGGATATAGCGAGTTTCTTGAACTGGGGGGAAAAATTTATTTTAGAGATCTTACAATCTCTCTTATAAAAAAATTTCTTTATCTGGGTATACCTATAATTTCAGGTCTAAGTTCAACTTTTCTTTACAGGGCAATGAGAGAAATGAATACCAGTGAAGAGGACAATGATATACTGGGTGACCCCCAGGGACATTTTGTTGTGCTTGTAAACTATGACAGAAAAAAGAAACGTATTCTTATTGCAGATCCTTACAGTAAAAATCCTTTCAGCAGTAATCAGTATTATTTTGTAAATGTAAGCAGGCTTATTAATTCCATACTTCTTGGAATGTTAACGTAGGACTCCAACCTGCTGATTATTGAACCTGTATAAATATGAGGGGTTGACTATGTCGAATTTTATTGTTGTAAACAATGCCAGACAATGGAAGTTCAATATCCCGGGCGTTGAAATAATTTCTGCAGATGAATATCTTCTGACAGATGAATTTATAAATATGCGGGGCGCGAAAATTTTCAACCTCTGCGGTTCCTACAGATATCAGAGTACAGGATACTATGTTTCTCTTCTCGCGTCTGCCAGAGGGCATAGGGCTTTCCCTGACATGAATACCATACAGGATATGAAAGCTCCGCATGTTATTAGGGTCCTTGCTGAGGATATTGAGGAGAGCGTACAGAAAAGCCTGGCTCATATACAGTCGAGCCGTTTTGAGCTAAGCATTTATTTCGGGAAAAATATTTCAAAAAGATATGACAGACTGAGCCTGCAGATTTATAATCTTTTTCAGGCACCTCTTTTACGTGTGTTTTTTTACAGGAAAGGGAATAAATGGAAAATACAGAATATACAGGTTATTTCTGCCAAAGATATCCCGGATGAACATCATGAGTATGTAGTAGAATTTGCCACCCGTTATTTTTCCGGAAGAATTTCCGGGAAAAAAAGACGTCATCCCGCTCCCTATGATATGGCAATTCTTGTTAATGAGAATGAAAAAACTCCGCCCTCAGATAAAAAGGCAATTGAACATTTTATAAAAGCTGGTGAAAAGGCCGGCTTCAATGTTGATCTTGTGGGGAAGGAGGATATACACCGTATTGCCGAGTTTGACGCGTTATTTATACGGGAAACAACAGGGGTTAATCATCATACATTCCGTTTTTCTCAAAGGGCTGCGGCAGAGGGTCTTGCAGTTATAGATGATCCTGAATCAATTATAAAATGCACAAACAAGGTTTACCTTGCAGAGCTTTTGAAGCATCATCATATACCGGCGCCGGAAACAGTTGTTTTTAACAAACATAATTCTGAATCTGTTTTAAGGAGTATGAATTTTCCGGTAATTTTAAAACAGCCGGACAGTTCATATTCTCAGGGAGTGGTAAAGGTTGATAGTGGTGAAGATTTTTTAAACGTTTCATCGAAACTACTCGAAAAATCGAGCCTTGTAATTGCCCAGACATTTATGAAAACCGAATATGACTGGCGTGTGGGCATAATCAATGGCCGTCCCCTTTATGCCTGCAGGTATTACATGGTAAAGGATCACTGGCAGATTGTAAGCTGGGACAGGGAGGGGGAGTTCAGCGAAGGGGCTGGAGATACCCTTGCTGTTGAAGACGCGCCTTCCAAAGTCATTGAAACAGCTTTAAAGGCTTCCCGTTTTATCGGGCAGGGATTATACGGTGTTGACATTAAAGAGGTTAATGGGAAATGTTATGTAATTGAAATAAATGATAACCCGAGTATAGACTATGGAGTAGAGGACAGAGTTATAAAGGATAAACTATACTCGGCTATAATGGAAGTTTTCGTTGAACGTGTCAGGAGAAATAAAAAAGAGTGATGCTTTTTATTTGCAAACCATCTTTAATATCGAAACGGTACAGCGTCAACCGGTTCTTTTGTGATAATCTTTTTATAGGACTGGAAATTTTGTGTTCCGTTGCATTTAAAGATGTTATAAAATTTTTTGTCTCTGAAGCAGTAGATGCCGCAACCAAGCTGCAGGTTATTCTTTGAGAGAATATTTGCTCTGTGTCCGGGAGAATTCATCCACTGTTTTACAATCTCTTCAGCGAATGAAAGGTATGAGTGAAAGGGGATAATGGGACCTCCCGGAGTAGCGCTGAATTCTCCTGCCGGAATATTGACAGGGTATAGTGTCTGTCCTGATCGGATTTTTATGCCATGAGTGGATGCGATATTTTCAGCTAACATGGGATTTCCCACACCCGCGAGGCTGGCTCTTTTATTCGGATTTTCTCTTCCCTGCTCTCTGCTGAAGTGGGAAAAAAAATCAAGTTCTGCCATCCTTTTTGAATGATACCAGGCTGCGGACTCAAGTTCATTAGAGTGTTCAAGTACATCCAGCTTTCTTTTGGCCCGCTCTTCATTTGTGACAAAAAAAACAGCAGCATTGAGCAGCCTGTAATCTATTTTTTCAGGATCAAGGCTTTCATTAAACATAGCCATTGATCTGAAATTGCTTATATTTATTTCATTGTAAAGTTTATATTCCCACAGGGCAGCTGCCTGAACAGATGTTATTAGTGCAAGTATAAAAATCAGTCTTTTCATTCTCTGCTCCTGCGGGTTAAGACTTGGTTAAATATATAGTTATTTCACCATTTCGTCAATTATTTCCTTCACAGGCATAATTTCATTAATCAGCGCGCTTACCTGTCCGGCTCCAGCTGGAACAAGGTCAAAGTCGGCGCTGTTCCATGCCTTTTCAGCGTTTTTTAGCTGAAATTCCTTTTTAATATCAAACCCCGGTGAGTTGATCAGATTTCTGATTTCATCTGTCATAATAGCCCGCATCATAAGATATTCAACCGGAAGAAGTTCAGTACCCCCATCTCCGCACTGCACAATAAGTTCTTTCCATTTTTTATGCGCCGGACTTTCCTCTGATGCAAGAAGTCTTGTCCCCAGCTGCACACCCGATGCTCCTAATGACAGAGCAGCTCTGTATCCCCTTGAGTCTGCAATGCCGCCGGCTGCTACAACAGGTACATCTACATGGTCTGCAATTAAAGGCACAAGAATCATTGTGGATGACTCAGGGCCAGTGGATCTTAATCCGCCAGCTTCGGAACCTGCAGCAACTATTCCATCTGCTCCTGTTTCAACAGCGCTTACAGCATGCTTAAGTGAAAGCACAACATGAAGTCCCTTAATTCCCATGTCGTGGAGGAGAGGATAAATTTTACCAGGGAAACCAACAGCGGTTGTAACTGTTTTAATTCCCGCATCAGCAAGTATGGGAATTATCTGTTCATTGAGAGGATTTATTATCATTAAGTTTGCGCCAAAGGGTTTATCTGTCTTTGCTTTTACTTCATCAATAAGTTTTTTTACATCATCAATATTTCTGGTAAAGCCCAGTGCCATCATGCCGTAGCCTCCGGCATTGCTTACGGCAGCTATAAGCTCGGGACTGTTAATTGCACCAATAGGGCCCTGTATAACAGGGTATGCTGATCCGGTCATTTCTGTAATCTTTGTCATGGTTTCACCTTCACTCTTAAGTTTGTTTAAATAACATTTCTGTTTAATGTTCTAATCGGCTCCACATATAAAAACTGAATTTATGCAACAAGTTTCATATAAGTCAAGGATTTTTTATTTAAATTGAATTTTAACTTTATATACTTGTTGACTTATGAATAGTTCTTTGATAGTGTAAATAAACTTTAGCAGGCGATATAACCCTATGTTCGAAAACCGCAGAAACATCCTTGATGTATGTGAGTATATTGACCATGTAATAGGTTCTGACACTGATCTGTTCTGTGTCAGGGTACTTGAAATAAAAAAAGAGATAAAAAGAACCCTGAAACTTAATCCTAACTGCTGCAGCAAAAGAGAAATTGATTTCCTGGTTAAAAGATTATAACATGAACCCCCTTTTTTTTAAACTTCTTAAAATAGCAATATTTGCCTGTGCCGGATATATTACAGCCCTGTTATCTGTTAATTATTTCAGAAAGAAAAATCCTCATGCTGCCATGTCAGATCCGGAGGTAATAGCTCTTGCTGTTTTTTGCGGAGCTCTTGTGTCCGGACTCTTCTCCTTTATTATAAAAAGAATTCTCTTTTAAACAGAAATAATTTTATAAACCTAAAAAAAAATAATATTTTAAAGACAGACTCCGGTGATGGGCAGATATATTCATATTTTCTCCGGAGAATAATTTGTAGAATACTATCTGAAAAGGATGCTTTTTATTGTTTTTCTATAAGTTTTTATTATCTTTATATTATCATATCTGTTCAGGGAGGGGACTATGGATAGTGCAGGTATTACAGGAACAGGAGTTGTATCTCCCGGGTTTACTACAGAATCATACAGGCCGGTAAAAGCTGAACCGGAAACTCAGCAGATCGAAAGGCCTGAACCAGAAAGAATTCCGGAAGATAATAAAGGAAATAACATTGATGTAACAGCCTGATATTGATGTTGATATTATGACGCTATCCAAGCTCTTTAATAAAACGGGGCGGCTCACCTTTTCTGTTATTGTGATAAACAAGATGAAGATTATCCTTTGCGCGGGTAAGTGCCACATAGAAAAGCCTTCGCTCCTCCTCCAGATCACTTCCTCTATCCGGTATAATTTTGTCGCTAATTCCTGCAACAATAACAGTATCGAACTCAAGACCCTTTGATGCATGCATTGTTAAAAAGACAGCTTTACTTGAAATAGAGTTATTCAGCTCTTCTTTAAGCAGATCCCCCTGATAATTATTCCTGTAAATGACAGCGACTTCATCATTATCATTACTGGCGTATAAAATTTTTTTTATTATATCGGATTCGGAAACGCTGCTGTTCACCTGATGTATCTGAACTTTACCTTTTATATCTCTGCAGGGTTTAATTATTTTTGAAGTTCGGAACCGGTTCCGTCTAATAAACCTGTTAGACAGTCTGATTATTTTTTTCCCTGAACGGTAGTTATGTGTCAGCTGATTAATTTTTGCATCAGGGAAATATTTTTTTATATTAATAATATATTCTACATTTGCATTTCTAAATCCGTAGATTGACTGGTAATCATCACCTACCATAAAAAGAGAAGGGTTTTTCTTCTGAAGGAGAAGATTAAGAAATTCAAAATTGTCCCTTGAAGTATCCTGGAATTCGTCAACGAAAATGTATTTATATTTTTTATGTACTTCATTTCTCAGCTCAGGTGAGTGCCTCAAAAGAGAGGCGGCATGTGAAATCATATCATCAAAGTCTATAAGCATTTTTTCTTTTTTATGTTCAGCATAGGCTCCTGGTATAGTTATCATTAATTCATAAAGCCCGTTTTTTTTCAGCTTCTCAAGAGTTTTTTCGTCGAGCCTGTCGAGTCTTTGTGAAAGACGGAAAACGGTTTCACAGGGGATTCCCATAAACTGTTCTTTTCTGCTGTAAATCATCTGTTTAATAATATTTTCTTTTTCTTCTTCGGTAATAAGTATCGGGAAAGATGCAAATTCAAAATGTTTAAGGTACTCTTTCCGATACTCTCGAAGCAGATAAAATGCAAATGAATGAAAGGTGCCTGTAAAAATTTCATCCAGATTCATACTTAGACTGTTTGTGAGTCGAGATTTAATTTCTTCCGCCGCTTTTCTGCTGAAGGTAAGTACAAGAAGATTCCCGGGAGCAAGTCCGGTTTGGCAGATAACATTTGTTATTTTGCTGATCATGGTAGTGGTTTTACCTGTACCCGCGCCTGCAATAACAAGGTTTATGCCGCTGTCCGGCGCAGCTGCGGCGGCCTGCTCTTTGTTGAGATTTTTTCTTTCCATACTATTAATACGAAAAGGGGAGACTTTTTTTTGAATTTTTTTAAGGTATAAATAATTTTTTGATGAAGTCCCAATTTTTAATGGGGCAGATGACTGCCTTAATCCGCAGCAGCGTTTCAGCTGCTGCGGATTATAATGGGATTAACATAAGTTTGCTGCTACCATTTATTTTCCCAGTCAATTGCTGCGGTTGATCTTACAAGGAAAATAAAGGCTGCAATAACTGCAATAGTAATCAAAAAACCGGTATGCTGAGGTACAAAAAAAGCGGTGGAAAAAATCCACTGGAAAAGCACGGTTCCATAAAAAGCAATCATCACAAGGTCTTTTCCTTTGCCGGTAAGGCGGCAATAGTAAAGAATAATCCCCGTGGAAACAGCCAGTGAAATAATTACTGCGGCAATTATATTCATATAACTTACCATATATGAACCCAGGAGATAGAAAATGAAAAAACCTGTAATGATAAAGAGGTAATGCATAGGGTGAAGAGAAACTCCTTTAGCTGTGCAGAAAACAAGAAGAAGCCCTACAAAAAGAAAAAGTGCTATTGGTGAATAATAGAAGAGCTTTGAAACTATTTCCCCGTAATTTCCGGTTATCTTAAAACTTAAAGCAATGTTCTGCCCTGTTACCATATTCGATGCTTTCCAGGTGTATTTAGTCTCATTGTTGTCCCCGGCAACTGAAGTGGGCACCATTGCACCATTGGGAATATTAATTTCTTTAAAATCCGCAGTGAGGTTAACCAGGAGATTTTTTATCTCAGATTTTTCATTTCCCATGGCATAATAAAAAGTACCGGTCCCCTGTGCGTTATAGGTTACATCAATTACGACTGATTCATTTTTATTTAAGTATCCGGTCCATTGTACACCATCGGAAAAATCTGAATCTCCTGTATAGTCTTTATTCTGCAGATTAACCTTTATATCTGTTATGTTTCCCGCGCCTTCCGGTAAAGGGAAATTGAAAGAGAGCTTTTCTCTGCTGCTGCGGATATTTTCAATTTTATATTTTCCGGAAAAGGAGAGGTTGTATCCCGGATACTTAAGGAGACCCTTCTGCCGTATGTTCGACTTTATTGAGGCTGTAATCTGCTGGTCAGCTATACTCATATTCCTTTGTACATCTGTAAGTATGCGGTCAATATTACCTGTTTTCTTGTTCTCCCTTTCAACATAAACTTTCTCAGAATATGTAAGCGCAGGGAGTTGTTGCGTAATATCACCACCCCAGATTTCCATTACTGACTTAAGGTTTGCCGAATAGCTTCTTGAATGCCTCTGATCAATTCTGAATCCTATGGAAACAGCTACAATGCTGAATATACATGTGAAAACAAATATGAGGGAGTATTTAAGAATTTTTTTTACAAAGTCGGGTTTTACCTGAAAAATTCTTACTGAAACAATTATAAATGATGCTGCGATTAAACTGAAACCAAGGAATAATAATGCTGCTGCAGTCATATTGGTTGCCTCATCTTCATTGTAATTTTGAAAGAAGGATAATGAAGCTGTTTTTTTTATCAATCACTTTATTGTTATGACATAACAAGGCTCTGACCCCGGTTATGAAAACGAGATAATAGGCTCTGACCCTTTATTTAAGTATTTAAGAAAAAATGCTCAAAAAATGCTCTGACCCCGAATTTTTTCAAAAAAATCTCCATTAAAAACGTATTAATATTAATCACACATAAAATCCTAATATTATAGGAGGGGGAAAT
>CAYYKZ010000065.1:0-10804 GCA_964468455.1 uncultured Leptospirales bacterium
ATATCAATATATTCTTCCAATCTATCGCCCTCTTTAAAATTATAATATTCCCTTAATAAGCTTTGCAACATCTTCAGGATATATAACTGTCACCTTGCTTAAATTTTTCAGTGAACTCTCCCCTGCGTGAGTCAGGGGTGATGTAGTTATAAAAAATCCCTGATGAGCTTTTAAATCATTGATTGCCTGTGCAAAATTTCTTAATGGTATTTCCCCAACACTTGCACCTTTCCATCTTCTCACCCACACTAAAGCCTTTGTTTTACTGTTTTCTTTTAAGTGTGCCATAAAATCAACACCATCGGTATCCCTATAAGTAGTAAGAATATCATCAATAACAAGTCCAAGCTTTTCACACATCCTGTATGCGGCACTTCTAAAGTTTTCTGCATCAATTTTATACAGCCGGTCAAGTTCATCCCCACCGCTTTCTTTCCCAGAGGCAGAATCTTCAAACTGTTTTTTTTCTGATCCGCTGTAAGAACGATAAGGAGCTATCACATTTTCAATATCAATAGTATAAGAACTTTTTAAACCGCATATATTCCATACAAAATTTTCCGGGAAAAATTTTGATTTCCAGGCATCAATTTCAGTTAATACTGATTTTACATCATCAAATTTTGCTCCAGGCCGGTCATCCATCTCTTTCCTGAGCCTGGTAATAAGATCCTGTATATTTCGGAATTTTCTATCCATCTGATAAAGCTGATTCCAGCAATCATATGTCTGTGCGGTCTTATCATCAAGAAGGTAAGCAAAACCCAGGTCATAATAAACAACCTTTAGTTCCTCATTCCATCCGCTGTCAATACTCGCTTCCTTTAAATCTTCCAGAAGATTTACAGCTAAGGACGCTTTTTTTGCTTCTATATACAACATTGCAAGAAGCCTCCTGGAAACAAAAAGAGCTCCAGGATCATTACTATTATCAACAACCATTTTAGCATAGTTTGTAGCTGTTTTGTAATCCCTTCTTTTGGTAAGAGTAAAAGCCATAGCAATATTTGCTATATCAGACATGGGGTTAACTGCAAGTGCCTCCTTAAAAAAACTTAATGCTTCTGTTGTTCGCTGACTTTGCAGAGCGGCAATACCAGCTCCAAAGAGTACATCAAGCCTTTTTTTTTCAAGCTTTGACAAGAGCTCAAGGTATTTAAAAGCTATATCAAATGATTCCTGGCCAAGTGCCATAAAACCTACATGGTAAAGCGCTTCAGGATCACTTGGATAATCTTTCAGTATTTCAAAGTATTTTTCAAATGCCCTGTTTTTTTCATCCCTCTTCATATAAATCTGGGCCAGATCTTTATAAACATCAATTTTTTCTACTTCAGCACTAAATCTGTTGATTTCTACTATTTTTTCCAGGTGTGCAGCAGCCTGATCAAACTTCCCCTGAGAAATATAAAGTCCGGAAAGTTTCCAGTGAATATTTATTTCATAGGGCTGAATTTCCAGAACTTTTTTGAACTCAACAATAGCTTCTTCGATTCTGTTCTCATCAAGAAGAATCTGAGCCCTGTTTTTAGGATTTATCCTTGGAGCAATAACATATAAATAAAATACAATTGTCCCAAGGACTACCAAAGCGATTACC
Source organism: uncultured Leptospirales bacterium (assembly GCA_964468455.1). Lineage (GTDB taxonomy): Bacteria > Spirochaetota > UBA4802 > UBA4802 > UBA5550 > JBBAGC01. The sequence goes on from CAYYKZ010000065.1 coordinate 1,601, forward strand.
AAGATAAACACAAGCATCGATTAACCATTCCAAGTGTATTATTTTATTAATCGGCATAATAGTCCGCGAAATCAATGACACATGAAATAAAAATGCCTGTAACAAATATATGTATTTTATTTAAATGCGCCCAGCTGGCATTCATTAATTTTTATTTTTAAAACTTCGCATATACCTGTGACTTGCGGCTTGGAAACCCTGAACTTCTTAGCAATATTCCAGGCATCTAAGCATTTTATACGGCCGCTACACAAAACTTTAAGGATTTCTTTTTCAATTTCGGGATTCAGACCAACAGGCGTATCAGGAATAGAAGTTTTACCTTCATATCCGAACAGGCCCAGCTGGCATTTTTTAATTTTAATTTCAAGCAGATCAATAGCAGCTCCAATTTCAGCTGGATTAACTTTAAATTTTACAGCAATACCATGGGCATCTGCGCAGGAAATACGTTTATCTGCAGCTTTTTCTTTTATTTTTTCGGCAATTTCATCATTCAGAGTGATCCCCTTTCTTTTCCCTGCATAATTACCCGCATCTTCATGTGTCATTTTATTGCTCCATTTATAATTCTTTCTTAATTAAAATTATAATAATTTCTCAGACCCTGAAAAAGCCTCTTCCACACTTAAAACAGCTGCAGCTCTTCCCGGATGTTTTTCAGGATTCCACTTTTTCATGTCATCATAATATTTACCGTCAGTGAAAAACTTGACACTTCCTTTTACCTGATATGAAGCCCCTTCCCCTGTTATAAATAAAAGTGAGGCCCTGCTTCCTGAAAGAATATTCAGCCTTGTTTTGTCGAAATAATTGTCTGCAACTATAAAAACAGTGTTGTCATATCTGCTTAAACATGTCACATAAACAGAATTGGGATTCCCTGAATTATCAACTGTCGTCAATATTGCAGGTCCGGACCTGTTATCCCATGCTTTGACTACTTTTTCCGGCATAACCATAATAAAATCTCCTTAATAATATATTTTACATAACTTATAAACAACTGCTATTTTTCATCATTCATTATATTCGGTCTGCTTCAGTGGAATTTTCTTATATAGAACTTTCTGTCATTATAACTTTTCTCAACCAGCTCCCCAACAGACAAAAGATTATCAACAATACCCCAGTCAGCCCCTGCACGCAAAAGCAGTAATTTAATACTGTCATCACGCATAGGATGTACTGAGGTTATACTTAAAATATCCTCAGTAATATCTCCGGAACTGCTGAATTCATTCCCCTCATGTCCTGTTATACACTCCACATAAAGACCCGCATCAGTAAATATTCTATATGCATCAACCACTAACGTTTCCTGAGGCGGGATAACATAACTTTCAGCTGGAGGTCTTGTAGGAATAGAAATATAAGCTTTTGCAGGACTCAATGATTTAATAAAATCAGCGGTTAGAGCAATATCACTTTCACCGGAATTGATATTATCAACAATCATGGTTTCTGTATTCAATTCACCTTCAAAGTTATCTGCAAAACTCTTCACCCCTCTTTCAATACCTGCAAGACTTAGGGCTCTGTGAGGCCTGTTTATTTTACGCCATACTTTTTCCCTCACAGTATCTGTCTTAAGAGAAACACGATCTGCACCCAATAATTCATTTCTAACTTTTTCATCCGCCATTAATGATGCATTGCTTATAACAGCAATTTTAATACCGGTTTTTTTTAAAAGACCGATAGTAACCCCAAGATTACTATCAAGAGAAGGTTCTCCATCCGGTACAAAAGTTATATAATCAATAGTGCCTTTTTGTTTAAGAACTTCATTTATTTTTATTTCTGCTTTTTTAAAAACAACTTCCGGATCATAAAATTTTCTTCTTTCAGTTAGTAATTTTTTATTTCTTCCAAGCTGACAGTAACTACAGGAATATGAACAGTGCATAGGCGGTATATTGTTAATACCCAGACTTCTGCCCAGTCTGCGTGATGGGACAGGACCAAATATTATATTCCCCGCCATTTGATCATTCATGAACTGACCTTTTCTCATAACTGCGTCTCCCCCTTTTTTCGGCTTCCTTTTCTTTGATCGAATCCATCCAGCCGTTTTTAGTATTATCGATTCTATCAAAACGCGCAGTATATGGTTTTATATCAAGAACAGGAGTACCATCAAGCATATCCAGACCATCAAGATAAATACGGTTCCCATCAACAGAAATAAGCTTAACAATACTCATCCCAATAGGATTAGGCCTTGACGGAGCCCTCGTTGAAAAAACGCCTCTTTCAGAATCATCAAGGTAGGGTCTCACATGAAGCCTGGGCAATCCCGACTTATGAAGATGAAAAATAATATAAATATGTGAAAAGCCTTCAAGGTCTTTCAATCCCTCGGCATATTCCGGATAAATATCAGCATGCCCCATACATCCTGATGCGTAAATCGGCTGTATTGGTGTTTTTTCCTGACTCTTATGCTCGCTATGTATTATTCCTATTGGACTGCATATAAGCGGAGAAATATGATTTATAAAACTTTTTTCAGGAACTGTTTTTCCCTTTTCTGAAGGTGAAGATTTTATGACAGCGTGAGTCCCGACTTTTAGTCCGGTATGATCTGAAATTAATGGGCACTTAACTTTAAGAAGGAAAAAAATTTCTTTATCAGCACCACTTAAGGTTTCATAATTCCCCTGACCTTTTGCTATAATCAGATCCGCTTCTTTAAAATATCTGCAAAATTCCTCACTGCACTCCTCAAGTATTGTCCCTGGAGCATCAGACCCGTTATCAATTACATTAACAATTTGATCAAGACCTGCAGCAATAGCATCTTCCTTTGTTGCATCATTAATAACCGGAAAACCCCGCACAGAAAGAGTTACCCTGTCAGCGCCTATTTTTTCTATAAAAAGCCGGTCAAAAATTATTTCACCCGCATTGTCGGCAATATACAGAATTCTTTTTGACTCTGCAATCCTCTTCAGAAAAAAATCAATATCACCTTCAAGCTTTTCTGTTAATGAACTGTTTATTGATTCAGAAATTTCTTCTTCAGTAAGACCCGATTTAGCGCCTGAATCTATTACGTTTCCCGCAATAGCCAGTTTTAATGCCGCAAGTAAAGGATTATCATCATCATTAACCATTTCAGGAAACCGGCCTTTCATAGTTAATATAAAATTATTGAAAACTTTTTTTATATCTGCATATGGATCGTCAATGCCTGAAATTTCACGAATCTTTCTGTGTATATCTCTTGCTATTAAAGGGGGAGAACCTGAAAAATCTGATAAAGAGATAATTTTAAGAATTTCACGCATAACTTTTTCCTGGAATATCTCATCAGACGATATTAAGCGGGATGCTTCAATAGCCTGACGTATCAGGCAGGGTACACATTCAATACTTGTAAACATAATAATTTCCTTAACTACGCTTTGCAGAATAAATTGTCTGCCATTCCTCTTCAATGACTGTTACGTTAAAGTTATTTTCCTTTAAAAATACTCCAACAATGCTGAAATCTCCAGGCATTCTTTCATGGGTTTTCCCCTCAATGCTATGAACCTTTTCAACAGCTTCAAAACCTCTTTCATTAAAATCAGAAATTATAAGATGCTTCTCTGTTACTCTTGCCATTTCTCTGATAATTTTAAAAGGAAGTTCAAAATGATGAAAAGCAAAAGCGGATATGACAGTATCAAAACTCATATCATCAAAATTCATATTACCTGCATCAGCTGTTATAAAATCAATATTTTGAAGATTATTATAATAGGCCGCATTTAACATTGCAGTTCTTTGAAAATCTTTTTCCATATCCACTGTAACAACCGGACATGTTAATCCGCCAAGCATTGCTGTAAGATAACCTTTACCAGTACCTATTTCAAGCAAAGATGAACAACCGGAATGGATCAGACTTATTAAGCTTTTCCGTAAATCCAAATTATCGATTCCATGCTCTTTATACAATGAATTCCGGCTAAGAAAAATTTCGTGATTTGCATTTATCTCACTATACGAAAAATCATGAAGTAATGTATCTGTTTTCATTTCTCCTCTTTAGTTTTTACCTTATATTTAAATTTCAATAAACAGCAGCACAACAACTAATGAAAATGATTTTCATTATCACTCAATCAATCCTGCTGCTTTTGTCAATAAAAAATCATATCGGCTTCCGATCATTATACAGATCATTACTAATAAAAATTTTCAAAGGTAAGTGATTATTTTTGCTGAGTAGGAAAATTAAATAAATAGATATTAATACTTTTTTTTACAATATCAAAGAATATTTTTATTAAAAAATATTAAGCCTTGTCTTTGATGGAGTGAAAAATCAGGTTAGTTATTCATTTAATTATACGAAGCAGTAACTTAATTTTTTAAAAAGCATGTGTATGTTTGAAGCGAACCACTGATGGCCACCCGTTTATGACAAATGAAGTTGATGTATGTTTTTTCACAATAAAATCATCTCCTTCAATTATTGATGCATTAAAAGGAATATTTATCATAATATCAGGAGGAAGATATTTAGGCGGATCATTAAAAATGAACTTAATATCTTTTTCACCTGATTCTACATAGAATGAAATAACACCGAATCTTGAAGGTGCTGCCTCAACAATTATCTTCTCTCCAGGGACAAACCAGTTTTCTTCCGGTACAGGAAAAATTTCCAGCCGATCTTCCCTGTCAATAAAAAACATGTTACGTATAATCATATAATAAAGAGATGCAGTAATCACTGAATTGCCTTCACCATTACACCCGTATCCGGTAACAGGGTCAATAAATTCAGGTGTAAGGAAAAGTCTGGAAGTTAAAGAAAAAAACATCTTTCTGAAACCGGTAAAAAGAGAATTATTGAGAATTAAAAGCTGATTCAGCAAAATTGAAGTAGCATTATTATCTACACCCAGAATTCTATTGAAAACAGGAAAATTTGAATTATTATAAATAAAGGATAACAATGAATTATATTCATCATCTTTTACTCCGGTTAATCCTTTATCCGGGAGAGCCAGAAGTCCATAAAATTCATCTCCACCCGAACTGCCCTGTTCAATAATATTTCTATATCTATCCCGCAGCACAGCATTCAGTCTATCTGATTCATTCTTATATTTTGTCTCATCACCGAAAATGCCCATACATCTTGAAAGATAGGACATGTCAATCATCGCAGATGCCAGTACTATAAAATCATGGCTGCCGGGTTTGTTTACAAATATATGGGGAAGCGTCGTTTTATCAATTTCGTTTATACCATGAATACTTGAGCAATATTTATAAATGTAATCTCCAATTTCCTTTAGTACAGTAAAATTTTTCTGCAGAAACTCCATATCTCTTTTATGCAGATAATAACCGGTGTAAGCTTTAACAATATAGGCACCTTTAACAGCATCATCAAATTCCGGTTTTTTCCTGTTCAGTTTAAGGCTTGAAACCAGCTCATTTAAAATTATATCAGCCTCAGAATCAAAACCTGCCATATTTAAAGCTGATATATGAAAAAAACATTTTCTATAGTTGTCAACTGTAGAAAAATCACTATTCCCTGAATTCTTAAGCAGAGAAAGCCCGGACAAGCTGAAAAACCTGTTCACCTCATCATCAGAAGCTTTTAACAAAGCCCCCTTTTTGAGACGTAATTCAGCAAATTTCCCAAAATCCTCAGCAGCTGAGTTATAATCAAACTTACCAGGATTAAGATTACCATTTCTATCCAGAGCAATCCGGAAATCTGTATTAAATTTACCGGCATTTATATTAAAACCAAGAGCCAGGGTGGCCATACCCTCGTTGCAGTATACACCGTTTCTGTTTTCCTGACCGGAAAAATTAATATCACCATCCCTGCCATTTCCGGTATAAATAAAGTCCGGTTTTGTTTTCAATGATAAATGATTTTTATCATTAATACGCACAAGCAGATCAGATGTTTCCAGACTAATGCTTAAAACATTACCTATGCGGGTATTATTATAGGGTCGGATAACAATAAAAAAAACAGCCTCTCCGGCATTTTTTTTTATTTCAGCAGAAAGATTTACAATAGCTTCATCAATATTACTTCTGGAACCTGTAATAGATTCTTTAAATACAAAATGTTCAGAACTTAATGTAAAATTTAAAAGACCGCTTGAAGGATCAATTTCCCCTCTTATAGATGAAGGTTCCTGATTAAGATAAGCCAGCTTACCGCGATTGAGGAGATAAAATTCTACAGACCAGGGCGCATCACCCGGGCCGCTTACCATTCCGCAGCTGTTGACATAAATTGAATCAGCAGAAAAATAATTTGTAAAATTCTGCCATTCGCGAAGACAATTATTTATAAGGAAAGGTACAGTCACTGTACGAAAGCATCCCCGCCTGGAAGTACCTGATGCTTCAGTAACCCAGCCGGGCCATTTAAATCCGGGGAATTTCTGGTAATGCAGAAAGTTGGATATTCCTGTATTTGCTTCTACGGATAGAAAATCCTTTTTTTTAGAATCAATTGAAGAGTAAATTTTTTCCGCGGAAAAGTCTACAGGTGCACCTGATGCTGTTATATTTGATGATCTTACTTTCAATAGCTCATGCACCAGTTACAGTGATTTAAGAAATTTCAGGGCCTCTTCTTCACTATTAAAAATATCAAACATATCAGTAAGTTCAACAACCTCAAAAATTTTCCTGACAGCGTTATTCATATTACAAAGAACAAGCTTTCTGTTTCCCTCTTTCAAAATTCTCATTGTAGATACAAATATTCTTAAACCTGAGCTGCTCATATACTCTACATCTTTAAGATTCAACAGGAGGTTACTCTTAGGATCACTCTCAATAAGTTTGTTGATTTCTTTTTCAATATCAGCAGAGAGATGAACGTCCAGTCTCCCTTCAAGATAAATAATAGCTGTGTTTTCTGACTTCTTCAAATTGAGATTCATTTTTCAACTCCGGTTTTCATTTTTAATTTTAATATAATATAATGATTCCTGATGTATGCTATATGACGGCAGAAAATTCATAATATTTCAACAAAAATAAATGCACAATAATTATTATTGAAATATATATACTTTCTGAAACTAATCAATAAAAAAAAATTATTCTCTACCTTTTGACGCATCCCTTCCAGTAATAGCAAGAGTTGTAACACATGATAAAAAAACTGCAAGTAAAATAAATCCAAGAACAATAATAGCTGTATGTGTATAATCCCCTTCCACTCCTTCAGCAACATCCAGCTTTTTAGCTTTAATAAATAGTCCATTTTTTATTAGAACGAATGACGCCATCAAGGGGAATAATACTCCATTAAAATATACTATCCCCCGGTATTTCAAAGGATCAAATAAAGGCATGATCATAAGGATACCTGATGAAAAAAGAAGTGCCGAAAAAGCCATTACGGTATAATAAAGAGGTGCAATCAATTCATGATCCCGCACCATATCAAGCCAGTTCTCTGATACATTTTCAGCAAAAAGATTAAGTACAAACATAGGTGAAAAATAGAGCATCAGGCCGATTATTATATATAATATCCCTGAAATCAGCACTACAAGCTGAAGGATATTTGTTTTTCTGGATCTCAAGGGCTCCTCCCTGAAAAAAATCTAAAACTTAGTCAACAAAGACTCTGCTCTTATCTGAGTCTCTTCAAATATTTTGTCAAATCTAAATTCATCTGACGATACTTCAAGTATTAAATTTTTACCAGTAAACACATTTTCGCCTGGTACTTCCTGACCGGAAAGAGACCTGCTGTTAAGCCAGGAGGAATACAGTTCCAGAACATCATTATCAACTGAAAGATTACCCCTGTTCCGTACAGATATAAACGTAATATCATCCGACTCGGTTCTGAATAAATGAGCACCGGAAACCTTCACTTCCGGGAAACCGGAATTATAATTTTCACCATTTATGGTAACCGGCTCAAATAAAGGTGATGAAACGAAACTTGCGGCAATAAGTCCTGACATATAACCGGTGCTGAAAACACGCTCAGCACCCTGTGAATCCATTAATCTGCATAAAGGCATGGACTGAAACATTTCAATCCGCCTGGAGCCAGCCAGCTCCTCACAATACTTCATAAGCCTGTCATTTTTAAAAACATGTTTTTCCGGGAAAGTTATATCGCATATCCGGTTTATCTGCTCCCTTGAAAAAAAACGCCTCACAACATCTTTAAAATTTTCGTTATCAAAGAGCAGCGAAAGGGCTGTCAAAAAGTAGCTATGCGATGATGAGTAAAGATAATCCGGGTAACGTCCGCTCTTATTCAATTCAAAGAGCAAACCTGGAAGAAAAATAGAATCCTTTTCCAGAGACTGAAGAACCAGTGACCTGGTATTTTTTACGATAATATTATTAAACTTTTCAATTGATTCCCCGGAAGAAAACTGCTGAAGTACTTCAAAATCTGCAGATTCATTATAACCTTCACAGGAATCAAGAATCAGGCCTCCGTAAAATTCACCGCCCTTTCCGGAAATTCTATTATTTCTAACAGAATAAAGCCTCTGTCCATCTTTTAGCGATGAATCAAAAACAGAATACATTTCATTGGAATTTTTTTTACCGTCAATTATGTTAAAGATAATATCAGATCGTTTAAAGAGCTCGTCACGCAGATCAGGGTCATAATTTGAAAGATCTGCAATGACATATTTATATTCTTTTGCCAGTATAAAGAGGAGGTAGCCTATAATCTCAGGATCTGTTTTAACTCTTGATGAAAAAGAAACATTAAGCAGATGGAGCTTTTCATTAACATGTACAAGTCTGTCCCTGATTAATACCCGGGCACTCCCCTCATTTTCAGGCTTCTCTGATAAGGGTGCAGTAAGTCTTTCGCTGAAAAATTCAAAAACAGACCTGCCGGAATAGGACAAATCAAGAATTACAGTTTTATCATATTCAGACAGTGATAAACCAAGAGCGGATGAAAGGAAAGTTTTACCGGAACCATTTTCACTGCTGAAAACAGTAACAACCTTCATTTTTGAATTGAAATACTGTTTCCCGGTTTCGGAAATATCAAAACCAATGCGGTTAAGCAGTTTTACATAGCCACGCAGGGCTTTACTTGACTGGAGGAAAAATCTGAAAACTTCTTCTTCACTGATAAGGAAAAGTGTTGAATCAACAAGAGCCTTCACATTCCCCTTTCTTTTTACCTCTGAAAAAGGCATTGAGCCGAAAAAAGAACCGGGG
>CAYYKZ010000066.1:0-2676 GCA_964468455.1 uncultured Leptospirales bacterium
TACATAACTAAACAGATCCTCGTTGACCGGCTGAAGGATGAGCTTAAAACCGAGTTTAAAATGAGCAAGGTTGACCTTGATTCATTGCAGGACCGGTGGCTTTCCGGTTTTGATTCTGTCGCTACGCGCGAGACATATGGAAAGAGCCTTCAGATCTTCTTTGACTGGCTGGAGCTTCTGGAGAAAAATGTATTTAATCTGAACTCCATTGATATTGATGACTATGTTAATTATATACAGAAGCAGTACACTATGAGAAACAGCATACGCGAGAGGATCGCCGCGGTGTCGAGTTTCTTCTCCTTTTTAGAACGGCACGATATTATTTCCAAAAACTATTTTAAGGGATGCCGCCGCCCTTCCCGACCATTTGAGACCAAGAGCAGTGATGAGATCCCGGGGGATCATGAACTACAAATTATCGAGAACTACCTCCAGGAGGAGATGAATGCAGAGGGTCGAGGATCTGCTGGAAAGAGAAATCAGGCGAGGAATCTACTTGCTGTAATTACAGTGATAAAACACCATGGTGTAAGGTGCGGTGCACTTCCATTTTTTGAGATTGATAAAGCCGGAAGATACAGTTCGATAAGCAAAAGAAAAGAAATTAAAGGTAAACTGAATGAAGATGCAGCTGCTCTTCTAATAAAGCTTGGATTTCACAAATCAAAGCCATTTAAAGAACTGAAAGTCAATTCTATTCAGAAAGGTTTTGAAAGGTTCTGCAAAAGACTTTATGCCGAAGGGAAAATAGAGACTGTTTACAGCCTCCACGACTTGAGGCATTATGCAGCAGTAAAGCATTATGAAAGCGGGCAGGATATTATCTCAACTCAGAGATACCTGGGACATGGAAGTGTTTCTGTTACTCAAGGGTATCTGGCATCGCTTAACTGCGATGAATAATATACAAGGAAAACAGGTATTAAATAAAATGGCAAAAGATAGCAGTCTGAAACTTGACAACTGGAGTAAAGGGCTACTTATCAATCTGATTTCTAAAGCGATCAGCAGTGATAAAGATATTACACAGGATGATATAGAGAAGCTGAAAGAGATCAAGAAGCAGCTGCAGGAGATTTAACAATTTTAAATTTATGTTTAGAAATTAATTATTCCCATTTTTTAACATACGAAACCATTCGGAATTATCAGAAAACCCCGTACAGACGATTCTGAGAAGAATTAGAGTCCTTTTTAAAACCATCCCGACTATACAGTCTGTTTATTTTTAACTATAAATAAAATAAGTGAGCAGCTCCCCTGCAGGGAGCCGCTCAAAAAGTTAATCTTCCATCGGCAGCATAATTGTAATAACAGGTTCACAGTTATCACCTGGACCGCAGAGAGCTTTGAGCTTTACCTCTTCACGCACTTCATGTTCACTAAGAAAAATACAGGAGAAGAACAGAAGATCTGAATTTGCTTTCAAAGCATTCATCCGGAACATCCAGAGAAGATCCCAGAGACGGCCGGAAACAGACTGCCCGCAACCCTCCAATTTTTCCGAGGGTACAACATAAAGATCCCAGACCGCAGAGGTAACAGCTACCGGAAAATTAATACCAGCCTCCTTTGCCGTAACTGATACATCAACCAGTACACCATCTTCGATAGCCTGCTTTCTTGTGTAGGTGTGAATTACATTAAATTCATTTGCTTGTTCTGAAAAAGGATTATTCATAGTGGCCTCCATATCGTCGATTTTTACTTAACATATATGTAGCACTTAATTTTGTCAATTATTTTAGACGTTTAAACGTCTTTTTTTGTTGACCGGAAATTTTGAGGTATTATAATGTCTGTTATAGAATTCCCGGAGGTACGGGCATGAAGAAGAAAGAAACTGAAACCAAAATGATAAAGAACCAGTACAGTGATGTTAAAAGGCCGAATGTTAAACTGTCTCCGGAGGAGCATAAGATGATCGCAAAGTTCTGCATAGACAATGATGTTAAGATCGGCGACTTTCTCCGGCGGGCAGGAGTTTACTGTGTAACGGAAGGTATTCTACCGGATTAATATGTGTGCGCTGAAGGCGAACCCCCTTACCAATATACGGGGGTCGGCGTAAGCGTGGGAGTTAAATTGTAATAAATACAATAATTACCCTTTAGAATAAAAGCGGCGGGGTTTAACAAAAATTTTAACCGGAAGGGTGGCGGTTATAACGAGGAGCAGGCGACGGAGGGCGTGGGGTGAGTTGCTTTGCTTTATGGGGAATGTTTGCCCGGAGAGGCTTCCAGCTGTAGGGGTGCTTTTTACCCCGGAAGCTGGTAGGCGGTCGGCAGGGTTTTACTAAATGGTCACTTAGGACTGTGAATTACGAGATTCTACAAGTGCCGCCCTGGAGGTTAAAATTTACCTTAATTTAGGGGTGGCGGGGGACGCGGGGGGACGTTGAGTTTTGGAGACTATGAATATAGATTAAAGGAATAAGTGTGGAGCCGGTCAGCTTGCTGATTGGCACGACTCTTGCATCTTTTCCGCAAGGGGCGTCTTCAGTTCGGCCAACCCGACCCGGAATTTCAGGATTTTGGCCCCCCCATGGGCGATGAAGCAAAAACTCTGCTGTCTGAACTTCTGGAGCAGGAAGGGGACCGGCTAACCTATGAGTACGATTTCGGCGACGGCTGGGAGCATCTGGTCCGCGTGGAAAAGGTGATCGAAGAGTAC
>CAYYKZ010000066.1:2686-2981 GCA_964468455.1 uncultured Leptospirales bacterium
CTCTTCTCAGCAAGGGGCGTGCCAAAGGCGTAACCGGGCACGATTTAGAATAAGATGCAAGGGAGAAATTGAAATTATAAATCAATCAGCGGAGCCGGGATTTACCAGCGGGGTAAAAGACGTGATTACAATTTACATATAATCACGTCTTTGTATATTTTATCTCTGCTTCCTAAAATAAGTAAGCCATATTGCCCTTGTTAAAAATAACAGCAGCGCGAAAGCCCCTGATACAAAAATAATATCAGGTACCATTCTCATCCATGAAAAAAATCGGATAACCGGACCTGATGCT
>CAYYKZ010000066.1:2991-10798 GCA_964468455.1 uncultured Leptospirales bacterium
GTCCCCGCTAAGAGAAAGTCAGGCAAGGAGGCTGCATAGTTTATTCCATGCAGCCTGTGTACTGTTCCACTCTAACTCTTTTTTAAATATGATATCCAGATCCCTCTCACAATAAAAAGCAGCAGCGCAAGCGCACCGGTAAAAAAAATAATATCGGGCACCATCCTCATCCATGAAAAAAAGCGGATGAAAGACCCCGATGCTATTTCCGGGCTTCTTGCATACCACAAACCGTATTTCACCGCGTAATAGAACTGGTAAAAACCGGAAGGTATAAGGCTGAACACTGTCATGGCTAACAAACCTCCGTTTAAGCCCCAGAAGCTGACTTTCAGGAGAGTGTCCGACCACGAGTCAATCTTTACGATATGGCGTACCGAAAAAAGCATAAGCGCAATCGCAAGCAGTCCGTATACGCCGAAAAGTGCAGTATGCGCATGAAGAGGTGTAGTATTGATCCCCTGAATGTAATAAAGAATAATAGGGGGATTTATAAGAAATCCGAAAACACCTGCCCCGACAAGATTCCAGAATGCAACCGATATAAAGAAATATAAAGGCCACTTGTAGGGATAATTGATTCCTGATTTTTTCAGCAGCTTCATATTCCCCGCAGCTTCAAATCCCAGGAGCGCAAGAGGCACAACCTCAAGAGCGGAGAATACAGCACCTATCGCGATAAGAGGTGCAGGCGTACCGGACCAGTAGAGATGATGGAATGTTCCAAGCACTCCGCTTCCAAGATAAAGAAAGATACTGAGGTAGACCGTTATCTCTGCAATCTTCTCACCCACGGCTTTTATCCTTGTAAGTATGAAAGCAAGCACAACTGTGGCGAATACTTCAAAAAACCCTTCAACCCAGAGATGAACTACCCACCATCTCCAATACTCCGCGTCCGACAGGTGACTCCCTTTACCGTACATGAGCCCTGCCATATAGAATAGAGGGATGGCAATCGAACTATACAGAAGAAGATGTGTAAGCCCCCCTTTATCATTCTCTTTCTTCAGAGCAGGAAGTATTGCCCTTAATACAAGCACCAGCCAGATAAGCATCCCTGCTATAAGAAGAATCTGCCATACTCTACCAAGCTCAATGTATTCATAACCCTGGTGCCCGAAATAGTATGCAAGATCCGAAAGATATCCGTTTACAGAAAGCCATGTTCCAGCCAAAGTTCCCACCACTACAACGACTATGGCGGCAAAAAGAAGTGTGACTAATTTCCACTGATGTTTCGGTTCATAGCCGACAAAGGGACCGATGAAAAGACCTGTTGCAAGAAAGCATGTGGCAATCCAGAAAATAGCAAGCTGGATATGCCAAGTCCGCAATACAGCATAGGGGAGTATTTCCGCAATGGGCAATCCGAAGAAACTTAAGCCTTCAACTGTATAGTGTGCCGTTAAAGACCCTGTACCGATCTGCGCTGTAAATAAAAGAACAGCAACCAGAAAGAAAGGGAGTACAGCTATCTGACTTGGCGAGGGTACCGGTTCTTTAAAATCTACGGAGGAGGGGACTTCGTAATCCTCACCGGATATATATCTGTTATACACATAGAGGACAATGCCGATTGCAAAAATTAAAAGAACAACGCTTAATATAGACCAGATTACAAATTCAGGTATCGGCTCATTACCCACGAGTTTGTCATAAGGCCAGTTTGTTGTATAAGTTATATCTGTACCAGGCCGGCTTGTACCTGCCGCCCATGCAAGCCAGGAGAAGAAAGAAGCAACTATTCGCCCCTCTTCGGCGTTTCTGACAATTCCCGGCTGGAGACCCATTCTATCATTACCATCTTTAAAAAGAGCGGTATAATAAACGGTTAACGCTTTATGAGCTACCGTCTGATATTCAGTATAGACCAGGCTGCCATCTTTATCAAGCCGGTTGGTTTTAATCTCTTTAGTGACGGCCGCTGTGAGAATCGCTTTTTTTTCAGCGTCAAGATTGTCAAATTCGTTTTGAGTAAAAAGAAAAGCTTTATCGGGTGTAACTTTTTCATGACGTGCTGCAATATAAAGCCCCATCCGATGGAGATAATCTGCAGACCAGTCAGGGGCAAGATATGAGCCATGACCCCAAATAGAACCTATATGCTGGCCGCCTCTGCTGAAGTAATAATTCTGCCCCGCCATGATATCTTTACCGGTAAAGAGAACCTCGCCGCTGACGCTCTTTACCGTATCAGGAATCGGCGGCTTCTCCTTCTTTATCATATAACCGCCGAAGATCAATACACCAAAACATAGACCGAGGATGAATAACAAAACTGCTCTTAGCTTTACACTTTTCATCGTATCCCCCTTTTTATACAGCTGATGATTCTATTTTTTTGATTCTGAAAGTTTAACCACAAGAAATCTGGCTAAGGTATCAGACTCATTATAAACACAATGAGGTATGTCGGCCGGACTTTCAATTATGGAATCGACTGACACTTTCTCCCTTTCATCACCTATTTCAATAGTTGGTTCACCTTCCAGAATATAAAAGACGACATCTACCGGTGTAACATGAGACTTCAGGCTTTCTCCGGGATTAAGAGCCATATGAATTACTGTGGCCTGCGGAGATTCAAAGATTTTTTTTGTCGCGACGTTATGCGGATTACTGAATGTATTTGATTCTGCAACGCTTGTTATTTTCATTTTATTTTTCCTCAATTATTTAACAGATTAAAATGGAATGCGTGAGCTATATACCAGGGAACACACATTTTACCCGATTTTTATTTTATACTTTCTGCAAAGTTTCTGCCATATCCCACACAGAGAGCTTCACCCTCTTTATCGGGCGTCCATAGGACTTTAATACCATCGTTCAATAATTCAAATCCGGACTTAAGGGCCAGATCATTAAGCATCTTTACAGATTCACCGCTCCAACCATAACTACCGAAAGATGCCGCTTTTTTATTTCTGAATTTTAAACCTCTGACTTCCTCCATCAGTCCCGCCATGGCCGAAAGTATCCCGTTGTTGATAGTTGACGACCCGAAAAGAACACCCTTCGATTTAAAAATTTCAAGAATTACATCGTTTTTATCGCTTCTTGATATGTTATACATTTTTACATTAACACCGGCATCGGCCTGTTTTATACCCTCCAGAATATTTTCAGCCATTATTCTTGTATTCTCCCACATGCTGTCGTACACAAGAGTAATCTGGTTTTCCTGATAATTATCAGCCCACTCCAGATATTTTTTTATAATCTGTACCGGATCTTCTCTCCAGATAATTCCATGACTTGGACAGATCAAATCAACCGGCAGATTAAATGAAAGTACCTCATTAATTTTTTTAGTAACCATGGGGCTGAACGGCGTCAGAATATTCGCATAGTATTTTATGCATTCAACGAACAATTCATTCTGATCGACCAGATCATTAAACATATATTCAGAGGCATAATGCTGTCCGAAGGCATCATTGCTGAAAAGGATATTGTCACCTGTCAGATAACACATCATACTATCAGGCCAGTGAAGCATTGGTGCTTCAATAAAGATCAGCTCCTTACTCCCCAGACTCAGCTTGTCACCTGTTTTTACTACATTCAGATTCCAGTCTTTATGATGCTGACCCTTTATAGACTTTAATCCGCTGGCCGTACAGTAAATCGGCGTATCAGGTATATGACTCATCAGCTCGGTAAGAGCTCCGCTATGGTCTATCTCCGCGTGATTTACAATAATATAATCTATTTTTTTAAGGTCAATTTCGCTCTTCATATTTTCAACATATTCCCTGGCAAAGGGTTTCCACACGGTATCGACAAGTGCGACTTTATCCTCTCTGATCAGATATGAGTTATATGTTGATCCTTTATGGGTTGAATATTCATCTCCGTGGAATTTGCGAAGATCCCAATCAGTTTTGCCGACCCAATAAACATTATTTTTTATTGGTCTGTTCATTTGTATTTTCTCCTTTCTTATTTTTTTAAGTATTTTCTGTTAAACTCTTCCAGCTGTTTATGAAGCTCTTCGTGTTTCCCTTTACCTATTACATTCTCTTCAAATTTCTCAAATTCCACCAGCAGCTCTTTATGTTTTGCATCGGTGAGTTTTTTGTCACCCATTGGAAAAAGAACTGTATTTTCTTTTTCTATATGAGAACGTAATAATCCGACATATCCCTGCGCGGCTTTGACAAAAACTTCTTTATCTAATATTTTTTCTGACACAGAGCTCTGCATCTCTTTAATAAATGCTCTCCCTGCATCGTGCTCGGATAACATTACACCTATGGGTCCGTTTGACCTGGGAATACCGGCAGCTTCAATCGCGGGGAAATAAAAGCCCTCTTCTTTACCATGATGACATTTATCCGCAAAAAGTTTAAGAAACTCTATCAGTTCAATAATATCACCGGGTGGAACATCTTTACCCTCATGAACCCTGTCCGATATTTCATCAAGCACTCTCAGCGCAAAAAGAATCGCGTCATGTTCGTGAACTAAATCCTGACTCGCGTAATTCATAAAATCCTCCAATACTACGGGTATCTGCTGTTTAATTTATATTTAAACATAAAAAAAAACAAATAAAAATGACTTAAGTCAAGGTATTGCATAATATGTGTGTTATTATTCAATTACACTACAAATAGGTGATATCCATGAAACCGGACCAAAGCAGAAAACTTGCAGACTTTTACATAGTTCTTCTCGAAGCTGAAAGAGCTGGAGTTCAATCTATCAGCGATATTCTCCCGTCAGTTGAAGATGGCGAACTTAAATCTATAATGGCAAGATATCTCCGCGACGAAGGTATGAACTGCCAGATGCTCATTGCTCTTATTAAAAATCTTGGTTATGAGCCGGGGAACAAAACTGGTGAATTTGCGGATAAAATCAAAGGACTTAAAACTGCGGCTGAAAAACTTGAACTTCTTGTTAAAGGACAGGAATGGGTTGCTAAACAGATAAGATTTAACCGTGAACTGATAGATACCGCATCGAGCAGATTTTTTCTGGAAGCAATGAAAATCCAGCATGAGGAAAATGTTGATTCAATGAAAAAGATGTTAAAATAAAGTACTGTCGGGATTTCCGGTGCCGATGGCAGCTGGAATAACAAAACGTTTTTCAACTGTAATTAGTTGAGGATATTTAATAGAGGTCGATTGTGAAGGAGTACATATCGCCGCATTGCCGGATTCAGGGGTGTGCAGGCTCTGAACGATGCCGCAATGCTGTAATTGAGAATGATCCCATACTTGAAAAGATATCGTTAGAAGCGAAAAAAATTGAGGCTTCTTCGAATCATTCAAATGTGAGCGAGAGTAAAATTCTTAGTCACCGCTTATTTTCAGCATCAGCATCGTTTTGTCCCAATGCATGTTCCCGCCCGCAGATTACAGATTTTGGAATTATTGCCGCTTCGATTGTAAACATAACAGACGCCGGATGTACCGGCTGCAACGCATGTATTGAATCGTGTCGGGAGGACGCCATCAAATTTTCAACTCCGGGAAATCCGGAGATCATCAGAGAAAAATGTCTCCACTGCGGAAGCTGTTCTACGGCCTGTCCCACCGGAACTATTTCATCCTCAAAGACCGGTTACCGCATTTTTATAGGTGGTATGATGGGGCGTCATCCGATGCTTGCCGCGGAGCTTCCATATATATATGACCGGGATGCTGTTATTGAATTATTTAAAATCTGTTTTGGAATTTATAATGATCTTTTTTCTTCAGGGCTTCGTTTTAGAAATATGATTCTCCGGTATCCGGAAAAATTGCCCAATTCTTTGAGAGAGATTTTTTTAACTGCTTTAAACGGAGAATTCCACATTAAAAGCGATACGGCGGAACAACAGCGAAGCTTTACACCTTCAGAGGAAAATTAGAAATGAATATATTATTAATGTCATGCGGTTCACTATCCTTTATTCTGCTTGCAGCACATTTTTTGCGATCGGGGGATATCTCCATTGCATTTGCAATGATAGGCTCTTTGTTTCTGATTTTTCTTAAACGTCGATGGAGCAGATACATCTCGGCCATTATACTCTCTGCAGGAATACCGGTATGGATAATGACTTCTTATGGAGCTGTTCAGCAACGGATCGCTGCAGATTCCCCATGGATTAGATTAAGTGTGATAATGGGTCTGGTAATTGTATTTTTTATTCTCATCTCTTTTTTGTGTTTTAAATCTGTTAAAAATATAAAGGAGAGAGAGACAGACCGGTGGGCCGGTGCCGCAGTATTGCTTACTGTGGTTCTTCTCATTATAGGGAAATGGAAAGCCCCTTATCAGATGATTATTTTTGACCGTTTTATTCCGGGGAGCGGTATGACTGAAATTGTTCTGCTTGGTATTTACTCGGGGTTTATAACAGAACTTTTTCTGACTTTGAAAAATACTTCCAAGCTCAGAGTCCGGATATGGGCGGGATTTTCTGTGGTCTTTTTTCTGCAGTTTATACTGGGGATTTCAGGTATAGATCAGTTTCTGATGACGGGGAATCTGCATATTCCGGTACCGGCTGTTATAGTCGGCGGACCGGTATTCCGTGGTAGCGGTTTTTTTATGGTGACATTGTTTTTTGTTACCATAGCTGCGGCGGGACCTGCCTGGTGCAGTTATTTCTGCTATTTCGGTGCCTGGGACAATGTTGCAGCGAGGAGAGCTGAAAATTGCGGTTCTATCCCGGCTAAGAATATTTTAATCCGGATTCTAATCCTGGCAATTATTGTTTTAACTGCGTATCTGTTTAGAATATTTTCTTTTTCTGAAATTGCGGCAGCATCAGTGGCTATTTGTTTTGGTCTCTTCGGTTTGATAATCATGAGAGTGATATCTGCAAAGCGCGGCGTTATGATGCATTGCACATCATACTGTCCGATAGGCCTGATAGCAGCTCTTGCGGGGAAAATATCACCATTCAGAATACGTATAGAAAAAACATGCTCATCATGTATGGCATGTTCTAAGGTGTGCAGATACGGTGCATTGGGTAATAATGAAATCATATCGCATAAACCGGGGCTTACATGCACATTATGCGGCGACTGTGTAAATGTATGTCATAACAATTCAATTCATTACAATTTTTACGGATTATCTCAAAAAACCGCGAGAGCTCTCTTCACAGTAATTGTAGTTTCAATTCATGCGGTTTTTCTTGGATTCGCACGGATATAACAATTATATAAAATCAGCAGAGATGCACTGAGTTCGTTGAAGCGGACTCCCGATGTTTCAAAGACAGAGTTTTAAGACCGCCATAGAATTTATTAGGAGATAATTATAATGAAAGATGACTTTTCTATAAACTGTATTGTACCGGAGATATCTGATGATGATATTTTCGATGCCATGAAAGAAATTGATGGTTATATCGATATCACACCTTCAGACTTTCGGGAACTTTATACCAAAGCCTACGTACATGCAATTTACAGGTATGAACATTCAATTAAAGCAGGAGATATAATGACCGAAAATGTAATCTGTGTTATGGAGGATACAGACCTGACTGAAGTAGCGGAGATATTTGCAAAACAGAATATTTCCGGAACACCTGTAATAAAAAATGACAAAACGGTGACCGGAATTATTTCTGAAAAAGATTTTTTAAAAAAACTTATTAAAACTGAATCATCGAATTTTATGGCTGTAATAGCTGAATGTCTTGCCCATAAAGGCTGCATTGCCGAATCAATCCGTAAAGGTAAAGCTGGTGATATAATGAATTCACCTGTCATAACATGCACGGAGAACACTCCGCTTTATAAAATATCGGAGCTGATGAGTTCTCACAAAATTAATCGAATGCCCG
>CAYYKZ010000067.1:0-1959 GCA_964468455.1 uncultured Leptospirales bacterium
GGCTCATCAAGAATGGCAAGTTTTGGTTGAGTCATCAACGCACGAGCAATCACTAAACGACGTGTCATACCTTTACTGTAACTTTGCACACGATCCTCAATACGCTTACCAAGATTTGCAATCTCAAGACCCCGATTCAAAATCTGTTTTTTGTTTTTATGGCTGAAAAAGGATGCAATGAAATCAAGATATTGCCGCCCAGTCATATTCTTATAGACGCCAGCATCCTCAGGCAGATAACTAATGATATGTCGGATATCTTCGGCCTGACTTGAAACATCAAAACCCATCACCGAAACATCTCCTGCAGACTTTTGAAGAAGCGTTGCAAGCACACGAAGCGTTGTTGTCTTACCAGAACCATTAGGCCCAATCAAACCAAAATGGGCCGGTTTCTACAACCAATTCATTGCTTGCTTTATAAATATCTCCGTCCATAGTATAGTCAAAATCTCCCGGAAAAATAAGCTTAATTTTTTTGCAGATAGTATTATAATATCCTTTATCATCAATAGTTTTGCCGGTACGCAGCCTGTTTATATTTTTTATCAATTTTAGCGGAGGCATTGCAGTTATGATTACCTGAAAAGATTTCTTCTCTTTTGAAGCGGACATTAAAGGTGAAAATCCCATTCCTATATGTTCAACAGTACCAGCCAGAATTCCGTTTACCGGATTGATGCCCAGTTTTTTCCCATCAATATATATTTCACCATCCATCCAGTTAAAAATTCTGCCATTCGCCTCATTTCTTAAGCCTTCAATAAAAGCAGAAAAGCCCACCTGTATATTCCGGATAAACCCCTTTTCTTTTCCATTATAAGCCTCATTAAGAAAATTTGTTACCAGTCCGGTTCCGAAAAGAAAGCAGTATTTATCATTTATTTTGATTGTATCTCTTTTATGAATTTTTATTTCTTTTTTATTTTCAATCGCCCATAAAAGTCTTTTTATAAGGTCAGGCCCCTTACCTTCAAGATCTATGGTGCGTGCCACATTATCCATTGTCCCCTCTCTTAGTATTAAAAGCGGAGGAATTTTACCAGGACCATAAATTTTCATCATTTCAGTAACGGCCAGATGCAATGTTCCGTCACCTCCGGCAACACCAATGTAGTCACATCCGATACTCTGAAATTCACTTATAACATTCTTAATATCATCTTCACTTTCAGTTGCGCGGATAATCAGCCTGTCTGAATGAATATGAGTATAATTTTTTAATGATGATTTTCTTGTGCGGAATTTTTTTGCGTTAGGATTAATCAGGATTCCGGTTTTTTTCATAATTACATTTCCTCAGGGTCTAAAAAATTTTATGTTGCAATATCCATGCTTCAGTTATTTGTATGTTAAAATATACAATTCATCAGTGCTTATACTTTAAGAATAATTCCGGAGTAAATGCACTGAAAATGTATCACCGTTAATAATTACGGTAAAAAAATTCATTCTGAATATTCAGGATATTGATACTTATAAAAATGTACAATAAAATTTTATCTAAATATATAAATAATGAGTTAAGAATCGATTTTTCCTGTTATGATCTTACACAGATAGAACAGCTTCTTGATATGCTGGGGAATCCCCACCATAAATTCAAATCTGTTCATATTGCCGGAACTAATGGCAAAGGCACTACTTCATCCCTCACAGCAGCTGTCCTTATTGAAGCAGGATATAAAACCGGACTTTACACTTCACCTCATCTGCTGAGACTGAATGAACGCATAAATATTAATAATTATGAAATCAGCGATAATAAAATATACGATTATGCCTTAAAGATTGATAAAATCATTACAGAAAATCGTGAGATTACCCCTACTTATTTTGATATTCTCACCGCAATAGCGTTCCTTCATTTTGCTGATTCTGAAATTGATATTGCTGTAATTGAAACCGGTTTAGGCGGCAGACTTGATTCAACAAATGTTCTCTCACCTCTTGTTTCTG
>CAYYKZ010000067.1:1994-10796 GCA_964468455.1 uncultured Leptospirales bacterium
AGAAATATCGATTGACCATACTTCAGTTCTCGGTGAGACAATTGAACTAATAGCCGGTGAGAAGGCTGGAATAATTAAAAAAAATGTACCTCTTGTCAGCTCCTGTACTTCGCAGCCGGCAATGAATATCATTTCTAAAACAGCTTTGACTACAGGCTCAAGTCACTTTGCATTTTCTAAAGATTACAGTTATACCGGATTGCGGGATTATAATTCAGGTTTTCTTTTTAATTATTCCCCTCCGAAGCCGTGGGACCCTATAAATAATCTATACATTCCACTAAGGCCCGAACATCAGGTACAGAATGCAGTCACGGCTCTTACAGCGCTCCTGCTCCTTAAAGATAATGGATTCAGCAGGATTACATCTGATATAATTGCTGCTTCATTTAAAAAATTTACTTTAAAAGGTAGATTCCAGATACTGCATGAAAATCCTTTTATACTTTTTGATGCAGCGCATAATTATGAAGCTTTAAAAAATCTTTTTGAAGCAGTAAATAAATATCATGGCAGCAGAAAGCTGAATATTATTCTTTCAATTATGGCAGATAAAATAAATCCTCGTGTTAAAGAACTTATTTATCCATATCGGGACTCAATACTTTATTTCAGTTTTAATGACAGCAGAATATATATTCCGGAAGAAAACGAATTCAGCATAATTACTTCAGATATCAACAGGGTGAAGGAATTTATTTTGTCCAATGCAGATTATGAATCTGTAAATCTCTTCACAGGAACCTTCAGACTCTATAAATATGTTCTTGATATTATTAATGATATTTTATAATATATCATTACAATTGTTTACTCTGCCGGAGTTTTAAATGACAAATAATAAAAAAGAATTACTGGAAAAAGCTTCTGAAATCCGCCACCTTTTAAAAAATAATGACATTACTCTGGCTGAAGCATCACAGAATATAAAAGAACTGAAAGTAAAAGCTGACGCTTTTGCCAAGGATAATAATACAGGTTATTATAGCGACATTAAAAGCCTGCTTGTTATCTATAATCTGGCTAATTTTTCTGATCTTACTCTGATAATAAATTCGTCAGTAAACGAATTTAAAATAATCGATTATGCCGGCGATGAGAATCTTTACAAAGAGATATACTCTTTAACCGAACAGGATATATATTTTTTCAAAAATATTGAAAAAACTGATATTTCCGGGAAGTCATACATTCTTTTCCACGAATCTATGAATACTGAAACCGGGGTATATACAGTAATAACTCTTTCTGAATCACAATTGATGAAACCAAGCCGTTTTCATATTCTCTGTGATATTCTAATGGACCTTATAATAATGAATCATTATAATCCCCGGCCCATACATTTCGATTTTTTTGAAACTCTTTCAGTTGAAATTAACAGCTATCTTACAAAAACCGGAAGCTTTAAATCATTTAACGCTTATGTTTTCAGTTTCAATCATATTACACATTTTTTCAGGAATATTGAATTTGCCCTGATAACTGAGCTCTCATCAGATATAGAGAAAAAACTTATATCACTTTTTGGAACCGGGACAGGATTTTTCAGGTTATCTCTCTCAATGTTTCTTGTAATTGCGGAAAAAGAGTCCGGTGCTGATCCGGTTTATGAAAAAATCAGGGACGGGAAAATGGATATTATCCTGAGAGGTATTGTTCTTCCATACACAAGTATGAAATTAACCTGTGACAGTGAAACCAGTTCTTATACAATACTTCATAAAATAATGTCATCAGAAAAATTCCGGAATTATTAGATATTTCTGAATTTATCGCTGAAAATATTTTCAATGTAATAATTATGTTTTAAATAAACCTTGCCGCATACGACGTGGGGAGATGATGTAAGATTATTAAGAAATTTAATCTTTGATTCCAAGGCCCTGTTTTTCTTTTTTGCTGTTTAATATATTCGCCATTATCCGGATCTGTTCGGTTTCAATCCCCTTATAATTATCATCAAATTTATTGATTATTTTATTTTTAAGCAGAAACTTTACACCCTCCGAAACTATCTGTCTGCTGCTTTTATTAAGAGGGAGATAATTCTTATCCATATAATTATCAATATATTTCTTAAGCTTACCCTGATAAATTGAAAAATTATTTTCTACGAGAATTGCACATATCACATGATGCGGCTGAATTATTTCATCCCTGATCCATATATCCTGAATCAGATCCGGAATAGAGGTTAATGCCTGAGATTGCCGTGTAAAATCGGACAGATAAAGAGGCATAGAAAAATGCAAATGCATCTGTTCTGAAAATAATCCTATAATTTCAGATTCATTCAGCCTGTTTTTATAAAGAATTTCCGACGGCACAAGAACAATCTCTGTTGTTTCCTGGTAGAGAACTTCATTGAGAAGCTGAAAAAAATTTTCACTAAGACCGCTAATAGAGGAATTTTTTTCCGGCTCCAGTTCAGGAAAGTATAACACCGGAACTCCATTACGAATAAGGGTTGAAAGATATTGTATGATACACTGTTTATAAACAACATTTTTCAACTTATCCCTGTTGATTATAAAACCGCCGCTGTTTCTAATAAGAAACCTATCTATTTTCCCATGAACAGCATCGCTTGATATAAAAAATCTGGGGATTGGAAGATTATTTTTATGAATCGCAAAAATATAGTGAAGGCTGTCGAGTATATTTTTATAACGTGCAACATAAATTATGTTTACACTGTTTTTAATTCGGGAAATATCATCAATTTCACCAGTTACTGAAATTGAATTCCTTATCCCTTTGAATTTTTTAGAAAAATATTTAATTGTAAGAAATTTGAGAAAAAATTTTTTAATATAAGCATTGTGATGATCAATAATTGCATTAAGATATATTGTAACCAGTTTTTTAAGAATTCTATCATAATTAGAATGTTTTAATTCAGTAATCAGCTTATATTCATCCTGAAAGAAGTGACTCTTAACACCGTCTTCCAGGGCGATAAAACCTTTCAGATTCTCAATAGTATCATCAGTCTCAAATTTATGATCAGGACTTTTTGAATCCATTCTATCAAAAATTTTCTGGGTTATTATTTTCTTAAAAGCTTTCCCTCTAACACTTTCAAAACCTTTTTTTCTTTCTTTTACATGCAGTTTGGTGTCATTATATATTTCATTATACATTTCCGGATTTTTGATTGTTTCAATCAATAATGAAGGATCCTTTTTGTTGAGAAGAACTTCATAGAGTGATCTGTAAACCGGAATGGGTACAGAGTGAAGATCTGCCAGCTCCATGAGAGGTTCAATAGCATAAGCACCTTCTGCAAGATAATTAAGATTACGGCTCATCTTTTCAAGAACATGTTCAGGTCTGAACCTTAAATAGATGCGGTCGTAAAAAGAAAGACTTGATCCGGTATCAATAATCTGCCTGGCAATCTCTTTGCCAAAACGTCTGTTCCGGCTATGGTTACTGAGAGATGTTGCTACAAGGTCTCCGGTACCGGAAATATCCACAATAGTTTCAGTTTCAGCACCAATAGCCTTACCAAGAGCTATCATCTCTTTTAGAGATTCAGTAATAAGAGCACCTGCAAGATTGTCACCGCAATTAGGGAGTACACTTATCATCCCTGCTGCAATAGCTGCCGGATTTTTCAATGTTCCGCCCAGATCAAGGCCAAGAATATCTTCGGTTTCCCTGCACTGAAGAAAATCACAATTGAGTAAATCGCAGAAAAACCTTCTATCCCTCGATCTTTTCCCGGCCACATTCAGACATGTATGAAACCTTTTAACAACTTCTTCAGCATGGCTGGGGCCATATATACCTACAACTTTATCTTTGTATTCAGGTGCCAGATGTTCAATTGCCTGGGAAATACTCATCACTTCACCTTCTATTTTAACAAAACCTTTTGTTAAATACGAAAGCGGAATCGATCCCTTAATAATTTTACTGATTTTAGCGATTGTTTCAGGAATTACTTTTGACGGAGTAGCTATAAATATGCCCTTAGTGTCAGCCAGAGCTTCTTTAAGATTAGTTGTAGCTACAATATTTGAAGGAAGCTTTATACCCGGAAGGTAATCAGCATTTATATTCTGATGATTAATGGAATTTGCTGTAGATTTTTCATAAGACCACATTTTAACAGTCAGCCCGGGTCTGTTTTCAGCAATTACAATAGCAACAGCTGTCCCCCATGACCCGGCACCAATCATTGTGACACAATTATTTTTCGATTTATCTGTCATCTTATATTATAAATATCTCTTTTTTTATGTAAACAAGTATTAAAACAATACCTCACATATATAAACAGTGGCAGTTATAAAAATTACCTACATATAATCGAGATAATCTTTGAGTTTTCTGGCCCTGGTGGGGTGCCTTAATCTTCTAAGAGCCTTAGCTTCAATCTGCCTTATCCTTTCCCTGGTAACTTTAAAGACATAACCCACTTCCTCAAGAGTATGAGAATAACCGTCATCAAGTCCGAAACGCATTCTTATAACTTTCTGTTCCCTCGCAGGAAGAGTATTTAAAACTGTATTTATCTGCTCATTCAGGAGTCTGTGAGCTGCTGTATTTGCGGGTGAATCAACGTCTTTATCTTCAATAAAATCTCCGAGAAGCGAATCCTCCTCCTCTCCAACAGGCGTTTCAAGTGAAATAGGCTCTCTGGCAACATTTTTTACAGCCTTTACCTTTGCTACAGGCCAGCCAAGCCTGTCGGCAAGCTCTTCCGGATTAGGCTCTCTTCCGAATTCCTGCTGAAAAAGTCTTGTTTCTCTCATAACCTTATTTATCTGCTCGATCATGTGAACAGGAACCCTGATTGTTCTTGCCTGGTCAGAGATGGCTCTTGTAATAGCCTGACGTATCCACCAGGTGGCGTAAGTGGAAAATTTATATCCCTTTCTATATTCGAATTTATCAACTGCTTTTATAAGGCCAATATTGCCTTCCTGAATAAGATCAAAGAAGTGCATACCCCTGTTGGCATATTTTTTTGCTATTGAAACAACAAGCCTCAGGTTGGCATTTATTAATTCTTTTTTTGCACGCTGGATTTTACGCTGCCCCTGACCTATCTGTTTACCCCAGCTCATTATTTCATCAGCCTCTGCTCCGGCTTCCTGCTCAATTCTTCTTATTTTTCTTTCATTATTCCGTACGTCTTTAACAATATCAAGAAGCTCGTCCTTGCTGTTAAGATTAAGGTCGTCAATTATCTGCTCTATATCCTCGTCTTTTTCTACTTTACGGGCATAGTGTTTAAGTTCCTTAATATCTTTATTATATCTCTCTTCAATTTCAGAAAAGAATCTGTTAGTTTCATCAATCCTTTTTACCATTGACTGGATTTTATTTGAAATTTTAGTGATTTCATCTTCACTGATTTCCAGTTCTTCAACACCCTGCTGTATTTTTACCTGTGACTTCTTTATATCCTCCAGAATTCTTACGTATTCAGTTGAGGTATCATCATATCTTTTCAGTTTATTCTGAAGCTTTATGACCTTTGAATCTTCTTCAATTATAAGCTTCATCTTTGTTGCGTATTTTTTCTCAAGCTCAGTTAGGTCAATAGAAGAGAAATAGTAAAGTCTGTTTATTCTTAATATATCTGTAAGTTTTATTTTACCGCTTATTACCTTAGAATGATTTTTTATAAGCTCATTTACAAGCAAAGTGGATGTTATTACAGCCTTTTCAATAAGTATCTCACCATCTTCAATACGCTTGGCAAGGTCAACCTCCTGCTCGCCGGATAGAAGAGATACCTTGCCTATTTCTTTAAGATATAAACGAATTGGGTCATCAACGTGAGAAGTGTCTTCACTGGAAGAAGCAGTTTTTCTTGTAGTTGCAGCTTTCTTTTTAACAACTACTTCCGGTGCAGCCTTACGGGTTGATTCTTCAACAACCTCAATACCAAGCTGATTCAGTAGAATAAAGATATCATCTATTTTCTCGGAATTCAGAAGTTTGTCAGGAAGTATATCATTGATTTCATCATAGGTAATTTCATTATTAGCTTTACCAAGCTCAATGAGCTTTTTTACCTCAGCTATATTTTCAAGTACCAGATCACTTTTGCTCATATTCGGTTATTATCCTGTAATATAAATTTTAAATATAATAATTTATCGTCTTTAAGCCGCAGATTATATATCAGTTCTTTACTATGGAACCGCGATTATAAATATAATTTGAAAGTTTTTCCTTTTCTCTTCTGAGAATTTCAATTTCGGCAAGATATTCAAGTTTGTCACTGCCTGATTTTTTAATCATTTCAGCGTATTTTGATATTCTGTTATTGATATCCTGTAACTTTAAGTTTACATAGATTTCAGTGTATGCGGCCTTAGGATCTTGTATTGCTGTTTTTTTTTGAATAGACCTGTTCAAAAAGTCCATTTCTAATCCTTTATCAAAAAAGTCAAATATTTTATCAATTTTAAGTTCATTTTCCTCTTTATAGATATCAACTATTCGGGTAAAAATCGACTTTGCAAGAGGATCTTTTATATCATCAGGCGTAAAATCAACAAGAACATCTCCGGTTATTACAGGATTATTGATTATCAATTCAACCAGGTCTCTGAAAACCCGTGATTCATAGGTCAGATTTTCCGGTTCCTTCTTCACTGGTTCTTTTTTTACAGTAAAATTACCAGCATTACGGCCTTTTAAATATTTTTCAAAATCGATTCGCAAAGACTCTTCGTTTAAATCAAGAAGTTCATTTATTTTTTTAAAACAGTAATCCCTGTGAGTGCTGAGCTCAAGTTTTTCGATGATTTCAAAAAAATCTTTTATATAAAGGAGTTTGTTTTTACCCTGGTTCTTATCAATGATACTTTGAAACTGAAAATCAATAGGATTTACAGCCCTGTCTATAATAATCATCAGCCCCATAAGCCCGTGTTCCTTTATGTAGTCAAAGGGGTCACCACTTGGAAGCATTGCTATTTTTATAGATATATTAAACATTTCCGAGGTAGTAATAGAACGCAATGCAGCGTTTAATCCGGCTGAATCTGAATCAAAAAGCATAATTATTTCATTGCATAGATGGGACAGCTGTCTCACCTGATTTTCTGTGAGTGCTGTACCAAGAGGTGCTACAACATTTTTAAGTCCATGCTGATGACATCCTATTACATCAAGATATCCTTCAACAATAATTGCCCTGTCCATGTCTCTTATTTCATCCTGGGCAAAATTCAGTCCATAAAGAATGTTCTTTTTGCTGTATATTTCTGATTCGGGAGAATTTAAATATTTAGGCTGCTGCTTATCTTCTATTGCACGGGCACCAAAACCTGCAACATGGTTGTTTCTGTCAAAGATAGGAAACATAACTCTATTTTTAAATTTATCATAAAATCGGTCCCCCTTACCATAGGAATTTTTTGATGATTTCCCGCACAGGCCTATTTTTTCACATAAATCCATGTCTGCCTTATTTTTCTTCAGGCCTTGAGTAAGCATTTCCCATGAATCAGGGGCCATACCAAGTTTAAACTTCTCTATTGAAGCCTGATCCACACCCCTTGCAGCCAGATAAGAGAGGCCCTTTTCCCCCCCCTTTGACTTAAGAAAATTATGATAATAATTCATGGCGTATTTATTTATTCTTCTTATATTATCAATCGATGAATTTTCCTGGACTCCCCCTTCGTATTCAATTTCAATTCCTGACAACTTCGCAAGATGCATTATACTTTCAGTAAAAGAAAGATTCTCAATTTTAGAAATAAATGTTATAACATTACCGCCTGCATTACATCCAAAACAGTGAAAAATCTGCTTTTCAGGAGATACGGAAAAAGAAGGTGTTTTTTCTCTATGAAAAGGGCAAAGGCCAATATAATTTTTACCCCTTTTTTTTAATGAAGGCACATACTTTACCACTACTTCTTCGATTCGGGTATGGCTTCGTATATACTCTATGGATTTATTTGATATCAATGGTATGCTTCCTGATAAGATGTTTTAAAATCATATTTAAGATAAAGGAAACTTTTCTCAATATGTAGTCTGCTCTAATGCACTCCTCTCGAAGCAAATCAGGTATGAACAATAGTATTATTTACTAAATTTCATATTCAGTAATAATTACCACATTTTCTGTATCAAGCATTAATCAATAGTGACTTTTAACAGTTTTTTTAATCAAGATGAAATTAAAGAAAAATCAATAAAATTTAATGACTCATTCCAACAATACCATCTTATAGAAAAAATACTAATGTATAGGAATTTAATCCAGCCAGGTTTAAAATAATTTTGACAAATTTATAGTAAAGTATAGTATGCCTTTCCTTTATATGTCGATAAAAGTATAAAGGTGTTTCATAAAATTATTTTAAAACAGCTTTATTATACAAAAAGTATAATCAGAAATTAGTACTGCTATAAAAATAATTTCTTAAAAAAGTATCAGAAAATAACCTGAGGTGAACATGAAAAAAATTTTTGTTTTATTTGCCGCATTATTACTCCTTGTAACTGCTGCAAACTATACTTATATCTATATCAGTGCGGAACAGGACACTGATAAAACCGCTATCGAAAAAACCGATACTGAACAATACAAATACCCGGAATTTTACCGAGGAATATATCTGAATGTTGCATCTGCCCGTAATATTGATAAGCTTATATCATTTGTTGCACTTGACATTGTTGCAGGAATAAACGCATTTGTTTTGGATGTTCAGGGTTCAAGCTACAAAAAAAGTATTGTTCCAAATGAAAATGTCCAATACTGTATAGATAATGGTATTCATCCAATAGCGCGTATTGTTATTTTTCCTGATG
>CAYYKZ010000068.1:0-10746 GCA_964468455.1 uncultured Leptospirales bacterium
GGAGAGGAGGTCTTCCCCGCCTTCCGGCACGGCCAACTCCAGCACCAGGAGCGTGATGACGATCGCCAGAACGCCGTCGAAGAACGCATCCAGTCGCGTGTTGGGCAGCAGGCTGGAGCGACGTCGTCGCCCCGCGATCCTGCCCGATTCCCGGCGCAGACTGTCAGCTCTTCACCGCAGGATATATATACGGCTGTGAGGGCTCTTAACATATAAGGATAGCTGACTGTTGTGAGGATAAGGACTACCCCGAAGAATGAATCGGTTATTCCTGCTTTTAAAAAAGTGTAGTGTGCTCCCATTGAAAAGAGCATTGCCGGGAGAAGGGCAGGTGTGATAAGTATTGATTCAAGTATTATTTTCCCCCTGAAATTTTTCCATGCAAAAAGTCTGGCAGGAAGTATGGTTATTGCAAGGCTGATGATCACTGCTGAAATTGAGTATGTAAAAGATAAGGCAAGTGAAAATAATATATCTCTTTTTTGTGACAGAACATAGCTGAAGCTGCGCAGGCTTACGGATGAAGGGAAAATCTGAGGGTAGGGCCATGATCCGGAAAAGGTATAAACAAGAAGAAGAGCAGGAGGCAGGAGGAAAAAAATTATAATGGAAGCTATAAATATTTTATTTTTCATTCAGTAATTATTCCTGAAGATATATTTTTCAATGCCACTGTCGCCGAAGGCGGCAGTGGCATTGGTGAATTTTACATAACATAATAGTTAAGGAATTAACACTGTTTTTCATTATAACTTCCTGTCTCTTATATCTATTCGTGCAACAGTTTTTGCATAGAGGTAGATAAAGAGTAACGAAAAGAAAAGAATCATTACCAGCATTGACATTGCATAGGGCCGCATTGACAGGTCTTTCCTGAAAAAATAATCGAATATCCTTATACTCAGCATCCCCGGATTGCTGCTCCCCAGAACATATGGTATTTCAAAGCTCCCTATATTATAGATAAAAAGTATTATAAAAACTGTACTTACTGCAGGCATGATGTGCGGGAGTATAATTCGCATAAAAATCAGTGAAACACCTGCTCCAAGCATTTGAGCAGATTCTATTAGCCTTTTATCCATTTTAACAAGGAGTGCGTATATCATGATAACGGCAAAGGGGGTTTCCTTATAAATTCCGGCAAGAATAATATCCAGCCCCGATTTGCTGTAAAGGATCATTGGAAAAGACTCCATGGAATCTGTTAAGCCTATAAAATTGCTTAGTGATGAAAAGAAACCGGATCTGCTGAAAAATATAATTACTATAAAACCTATGGTTATGTGGGGAAGGATTAAGGGGATTTTTGCAAGGATTCCCCATTTTTTTAAGTTATCGGGAAGTTTCCAGAGCCTGTATGAAATAAAAATTCCGGCAATTACAGATATTACAGCTGTAGAAAGTGAAACAAACAGAGTTAAAGCCATGGAGCGGTAAAACCACCCCTGGCTTAGTATTTCTTTGTAGGCAAAAAAATAGTCAGGGTATGTGTAGCTGAAAACAAAAATTCCCATGGACTGCATTACTGCTATAATAATCCCGCTTAGAAAAATTATACAGAAAGGAATGAGCAGTGGCAGAAGAAACAGTAATATTTTAATCCGGCTATTGATCATTTCCCTGTAAAATTATTCTCCCATTCTTTCTCAAGGGTTTCCAGATATTGGGAAGATATTTCAGGTACAGCATGTTTTTCAAGTACTTCAGCCGGAAGTGTGGCATTGCCTGAATTAAGTGATGATAATCTGTTCCGGAATTCCTGCGGGAGTTTTGATATTTCCAGTACAGGAAAATCCCCCCAGTTTCCCGGATCCTTCTTTGATATCTGTGCTTCCGGTGAAAGGAGAAAATCTGCCACAACCATTGCCCCGGCCTTATTGGGCGCGTTAAATGGTATTGCTGTAAAGTGAGTATTGTACAAAGAACCGTCTTTCATCACAAAGGTTCTTACTGTTTCAGGATATCTTCCCTGAAGAATTTTATTGCTGGCATTACCCTGGTTGTAATTCATGGATATTGAAACTTCACCTTTTTCAAAAAGTGTTTCAAGTGCGGCAAGGCTTTTAGGGTAAACCCTGCCGCTGTTCCATAGATAGGGTGATAATTCCTTCAGATAGGCCATGGCTTTCTCTTTGTTTTTTTCAAAGAGATCACTGTTGTAATCCCCCTGGTATTGCTTATAACCGCCTGTTGCAGCATAAAAAACCTGACGGATAAAGGCGGATCCTGTAAAATCAGGTGGCTGTGGATAGGTGAACTTCCCCGGATTTTTTTTAACCCATTGCATAAGTTTTTTGTATGTGTCCGGAATATCTTTTACAACAGCGGAGTCGTACTCAAATACAAACTGTGCTCTGCCGTAGGGGATTTCATACCCTTCTACCGGATATCCGAAGTCGTATTCAACTGTTCCGGGGTCAACATATTTCACAAAATTGGGGAGATTGCCGCTTACCGGACCATAGAGCAGATCGTTTTCCCTGGAATTTTTAAAATTTTCTCCATTTATCCATATCAGGTCTATAGACCCATGATTTTTCCCGCCCTGTTTTTCTGTAAGGAGCCTGTTTACGAATACAGCAGCATCAGCAGGAACACGTATAAGTTTAATTTTGTACCTTCTTTCAATTTCAGGAGCAGCATAAGTATCAATCCAGTTGTTTATGGCAGATGAACCGCTCCACATTGCAAAGCGGACAGTGCTGTTTTCCGCGGCCTTTAATGTTTCTTCAAATGACTGAAATGCAGCCTGATCGTCACTTTTTTTCCCTGAACATGACATGACAAATGCTAATACGAAGATTAAAAGTATTTTTTTCATTGTCTACTCCCTGAATTCTATTATTTCAT
Source organism: uncultured Leptospirales bacterium (assembly GCA_964468455.1). Lineage (GTDB taxonomy): Bacteria > Spirochaetota > UBA4802 > UBA4802 > UBA5550 > JBBAGC01. The sequence continues at coordinate 2,854 of CAYYKZ010000068.1, forward strand.
CAACAGTTATATTAACCCTGTCTCCCGGCTTTAAATTATTATTGCCGTTGAATGAAAAGAGTTCATAACCTTTATATTTTACATATACAGCCCAGTAGTGCCCGGAAAAATGAGACCGCTCAACTATGCCGTGGGAGGTGGAATCTTGCGCCGGTGTCAAGTGAATAGATTCCGGCCGTATACACACATCTTTCCCGGATGGAGAAATATGATCCGCTATACCCGAAAGCAGTTCTGCAGGGACAATATTTATATCTCCCAGGAGGCGGGCCACAGGCACAGATTCGGGGTTTCGGTAGATATTATAAGGTGTATCGTGCTGAAGTATTTCACCATTTATCATGACAGCAATTTTATCAGAAATAGTAAATGCCTCTTTAAGATCATGGGTAACACTGACAGTAGTTATGCCGAATTGCTGCTGTGTTGATTTTATGAATGATGCAGTGCTGTTTTTAAGCTCCTTATCCAGGTTTGCAAAGGGTTCATCCAGCAGGAGCATTGGAGGATTAAGAACCAGCGCTCTTGCTATTGCTGTGCGCTGTTTCTGCCCGGCTGATATTTGAGAAGGGTATAAATTTTTCTGATCGGAAATATTGAAATATTCCATTATTTCTTCAGTTTTTGATATGATAGTATTCTTTGATTCTTTCCTCGCCTTAAGTCCGAATGCAATATTTTCATAAACTGTCATACTTGGGAATAGGAGATAGTCCTGGAAAACCAGAATAGGGTTGGAGAAATTTTTTTCTCTGTCACTGAATTGGAGAAACCCTGAATCAGGGGTTTCGATCCCGGCAATTATTTTAAGGAGAGTGGTTTTGCCTGCACCGGATGGCCCCACTATTGATACCAGTTCTCCTCTGTCAATTGTCAGGTCAATGTTTTTCAGTATTTTTTTACTGCCGTAGGCTTTATCCAAGCCGGATATTTTTAAAAACATTTATATTTACAGTCCTGTCTGGTAAATGAATTTTCCGGAAAATAATTAAGTTATTCAGAAAATAAATTTCTGATTTTTTCAATCCTTTTCCGGTTTACACCCATATCTGAATATCCGGTTCTTGATGCAGAGCGGAGATGAATTATTTTTTCATTGTCAGGGAAATAAAATTCCACATCATCAATGAATCTGAAAATCTTTGATTTGAATTCAAAATGCATATAATCGCCGGTTTCACTTATGAGTTTTGTTCTTTTCATGCCAAGAACAATAGATTTCAGCTTAGATGCAGCTTCATCTTTTGTTGTGCTGTATATTAAAGGTTCTATTGAGTGAGAAGAACCTTTTTCATATGATGAAACACAGTTTGGCGAGGAAGGGCATTTTTTAAGCTCTCCATTTTCAATTCCAATGGAGGAATTGCTTTTTGCTGAGCATCCTCCCATGGCCATAAGTCCTGACAGGGTAAATCCTATTATAAAATTACTTTTAATCATCTTCCATTCATCCTTTCTGTTTATTTTTTTTAAATAATTTCTGAATAATCACCGGAAGTAGTGCAACAACTCCCAGGAAAATAAAAGCAAGCATCATGTTTAATGTAAATATGTCTGATGGTGAATCGATGTTCTGTATCTGTTTCCCGGCGTAAATATATGCCATTGAACCGGGAAGTATTCCAAGAGATGTAGTCCACACAAAAGTAGTGAGGGGAATTTTTGTAAGGCCTGCTAGAAGGTTGAGAAGAAAAAATGGAAAGACAAAAATAAATCTGAGCATTAAAAGATAATTCCGGCCGTTTACTTCAAGTTCCCTGTTTAACCGTTCCAGTTTATCCGCGTATTTCTTCTGAAGAGATTCTCCTGCAATATATCTTGCAGCTGCAAAAGCTGCTGTAGCGCCTGCTGTGGCGCCTATATTCACATGAATAACTCCAATGTATCCGAAAATATAGCCGCCAGTGAGTGTCATAATGGTAGCTCCGGGAATTGAAAGAGCGGTAACAGCTATATAAACAGATGTGAATATTACTGAGGAGAGAATATAGTTTTCCTTTACCGCAGTGACAAGCGCATCCCTGTTAGCCCTGTAATACTCAAAGGTCAGGTAGTCCCACAGGCCCGCGAGATAAGATGCGGTAAATAAAGCAGCGATTATCAGGAGAAGGATTACTTTTTTATAATTCATTTATTTTTTCCCTTTCAGCAGTGATATTAATTTTATAACAGGATTACTCATAAGTTTGTCTATATAGGCATCCTTTGAAATATCCTTGATAATGTCCGAGTAGGAGGGGTAGGCATGGATAACCTTCTGCAGCTTATAAAGTGGAATACCCATGGTTTTGGCAAGGTGCAGTTCATGCATCACTTCTCCGGCTCTTTCCCCGCATATATGAATGCCGATAATTTTACCGTTTCTGAGGGTTATGACTTTTGCGAATCCTTTCAGGCTTCTGTCAGTTATTGATCTGTCCAGGTGTTCATACGCCTTGCGGAAAATCTTTATCCCTGTACCGTAGATGTCCCGGGCCTCCGCTTCTGTTAATCCGCTTCTGGCACATTCAGGTGATGTAAAGGTTATCCAGGGAACATTGCTGTAGTCTGCTTTCTTTTTAAACGGGAGCAGGGCATTGGATACAGCGACTTTTGCCTGATATCCTGCCATATGGCTGAACTGATATGGGCCTGCAACATCACCGCAGGCAAAAATATTTTTTGCACTTGTCTGCATGTACAGGTCAGTAGTTATAGACTTTGTGCTGTAATGGACCCCCGCAAGTTCAAGGGAGAGCCCCTCAATATTAGGCTTCCTCCCTGCTGCAACAAAAATTTCTGCTGCGGATAAAGTCTGTTTATCGCCATCCTCTTCAATAATAACTTTTTTTACTGATTTACCTGAAACCTCTTTTATGGAAATACCGGTATGTATTTTTATTCCCAGGGATTTCATCTCTTCAGTAATGAATGAGGAAACCTCCCTGTCTTCTCTGGGTAGTATATTCCCTTCTGCTTCAAGAATTGTCACAGCTGATCCAAGCTGTGCAAATGCTGTTGCCATTTCCGCGCCAATTGCGCCGCCCCCGATTATTATTATACTCGAGGGTATCTGCTTAAGTTCGAAAATATTCTGATTGGTTCTGTATTCCACACCTGATAAACCGGGTATTGGAGGGATTGACGGACTTGATCCGGTTGCAATTATTATTTTATCAGCTGAATACTCCCCGTCACCTATCCGTACATTGTGATTGTCAATAAACTCCACATGTTTATGTTCAAAAACCTTAATCCCCGATTCTTCAAATGCTGCAGGCGGGTGGCTGTTGTATACATTTTCCCTTATATCCTGTACTTTTTTTAAAATTTCACCTGTTTTAAAATCTTTCTCTTTAAGTCCGGGTTTTATACCAAGTTTATCCATATAGAATAGCGATCTGTATGCGGCAGATGACTTAAGAAGGGCTTTACTGGGTATACAGCCTGTCCAGGTGCATTCACCGCCGAGTTTTTCCCTGTCAGCCATTGCAGTTTTTTTCCCCAGGCCTGATGCAAGTTTTGCCGCAGTAAGCCCTGCAGACCCCTCTCCAATTACCAGTACATCAAAATCATATCTTTTCATAATTGCACCCTACCTTTTCCTGATTTCAATATAATCAATATAAGCAGCTGATGATTCCCCTGTATTATCAGAATCACTCATTATAGCTATTCCTGCTGTTTCCGGAGGGTCCTCTCCAAATGCTTTCCGATAATCATTAAGTATATTTACATCTTCTTCAATCCATTCACCCTTTCTGTTTTCTCCATGTTGCAGTATAATCATTTTTGATCTGTCAGTATAGGGGCTTGTTAAAATTGATGATGAATGTTTTTTATTTGCCCAGATATAATTAAGTGAGCTATGGGGCGGATATTCTCCATAAATTAATTTTACTGCATTGTATTTAGCTCTTGTGGCAAAATCTGCTTTTTCAGGATTATATTTGAAAATGATATATACCCTTATGGGGTAGTCATCCCCGCTTTTTAACCGGGCATTCCCCTTTTTGTAGACATTCTCAATTTTCCATCTCCACTTAACTGCAGGATAGGAGTAGACATTGAATTTATCCTTAAGGATTAATCCTGATGCTGATGCAGCAGACTCAGCTTTAAGTATGTTTCTATTATTCTCTTTAACAATTGTGTAGGAGCTATGCTTTTTTATCTTAGGGAAGGTGAGCGGTTCCCATCTGACCATGGTATTGAAATCCTCCATGATAAAACGATTCTCAGGAACTGCTGCAGATGCCATGAGGAGGATAAGTGAAGCATAGAATATATTTTTCATTGATTCGCCTTTATTCAGAATTAGTATCATTACTATATAAGATTTAATATACTGAAGAAAAGCAATAAGTCAAGGGGATGAAGTTTAAGCTGGTTATTAATGTTCTTGAAGTATTTGAATTTATTTGAAATGATTGAATATAAAAAAATTAAAAGCAGAGGTTATTTCTATGGCACGTAGTACAAAAAATGCCTTTAAGATCTGTCTGGTTTCCACATTGATAGCTGCCGCTGGTGCTGCATTGGGAATATATTTTAAAATTCCTTTAATTATAATATTTGCACTTCTCCCTGCAGTGATTTATGAGGTTTATAGAACTGAGGGTATTTCAACAATATGGGCGTCATGGGGTATTCTTGCAGCACTGATTATTGAAGCTGTATTGATTATAGGTAACATTAAGCTTAATGTTGCAAAATACGCCCATAAGTATATCAAGGCTATACCCGTACCCGATCTTGATATTTCACTGGGGATTCCGTTGCTTATAGCTTTTTTTTCAATTGTACTTATAAGACGTACCGCTGGTGTCTATACAAAATGGCTGGCTGTGGTGATTCTTCTCGGTACATTGGCGCTTTTCTATTCAATAGATCCGGGTCTTTTTGAAAAATTTACAGGCGCGGAACTGAAAGAGCAGATTAACAGGATTCAGACAAACTAAGCATTAGTAAAAAAGTAATTTAAAAACAGAATCGAGGTGATAATGGATTCAGTAAAATTAGGGAAAAGCGATCTTAATGTTTCAAAAATAATTCTTGGTACCTGGGCAATCGGCGGTACCATGTGGAGCGACTATGATGAGAATAATGCAGTTAAGGCTATTGAAGCTGCAATTGATAATGGTGTAAATACTATAGATACCGCACCTGCTTACGGGTCAGGGCATGCGGAGGTTCTTACTGGAGCTGTAATTGCCGGGAAAAGAGATAAAATAATTATAGCATCAAAGTGCGGCCTTGATATAGAAAATGGAATGAGAAAAAATCTTAAACCTGAATTTATCAGATATGATCTTGAACAGTCACTTAAGAGACTGAATACAGACTACATAGATCTGTATCAGATACACTGGCCCGATTCTTCAATTAATATTGAGGATACAATGGAAGCCCTGATGAAGCTGAAAGATGAAGGTAAGATAAAATATGCCGGGTTGTGTAATTATTCCGGCGCGGAATTGCATGAGGCGGCAGGATGCGGGGAAGTGATATCGCTGCAGCCTAATTATTCCCTGCTTGAAAGAGGGATAGAGAAGGGTGATGTTCCCTTCTGCATTGAAAATGGTATAGGTATAATATCATACGGTTCCCTTGGAGCAGGTATGCTTACAGGAAAGTACAGAGAACACCCGCAGTTTAAAAAGAATGATGCCAGAAGCTTTTTCTACAGATTTTTCAAAAAACAGTACTGGCCTGCAGTGAAGGGTGTTGTTGATGCCCTTGTTGATATTTCGCAGAAGAGGGGAGTTACTCCCGGTCAGGCTGCACTGGCCTGGAATCTTGCAAAGCCTGGGATATCTGCAGCTATAGTTGGTGCACGAAACGCAGAGCAGATGATGGAAAATATTGGTGGTGCATCCCTTGTGCTGTCACAGGATGAGATCGGTGAACTTGACAGTGTTTCTGAAAATATTTACGGCTGATTTATCCCTGGTAATGTTTAATGAAACGTCTGTCTATCAGATCTTTAATGACATAGGGGATCCTCCCTCTTGAGAGGAAAGGTTTTCTGAAGAGGATTCCCCTTTCAAATCCGGTATTAAGAATTGCCATGTAATTCTTCTGCGGTTTAAATGGTACCATGGGTAATCCTGATAAGTGTGCCTGGAGGTTATGGAATATAATGCGGTTCTGTTTGACCGCGTAAACACCTGCTTTTTTCAGAGGTTTTCCCATAAAGTGAATACAGTCCCCTGTTCCGAATACTTCAGGGTATTGAGGGGACTGAAGATAGGTGTTTACAGAAAGAGCGCCTTCCTCATCAGTAACAATTCCTGAATCTCTGAAAATGGGGGAGGGCTTTACTCCTGTGGCATTGATAATTATATCTGTGTCCATGTTTCTGCCGCTTTCGGTAATAACCCGGTTCCCCTGAATTGAAACATCTCCTGAATTCTGAAATACGCCAACCTGAATTCTTCTCAACTCATTAGATATTTCATGATAAAATTTGCGGTTCTGATGTTCCTGGAATATACCCTTTTCGATAATCAGTACTTTTGCAGAAATACCCATTTTAAATGCAAGAAAACGTATATTGCATGCGCATTCTATACCTGCAAATCCCCCTCCGATGACAGCGCAGCTGAAATTTTTGGCTTTGAAATTCTTTATAATATATCGTCCGGCTTCGTAAAGGTTCACTATTGGTTTAACTGAAAAAACGTTTTCTCCATTGCGCGGTGTATTGCTTACCTCGCTTCGTGTATTAAATGAAACAGCATCATAATAAACTGTTTCACCGGAAGCTGTAATAAGCTGTTTAAGATCCGGATTGAAAATAGCGATTCTGCTTTTAATAAATTTCCCGCCATTTCTTTCAGTTATTGATTCAACATCAAATCTGCACTGTTCAGGCTTATATGTGCCGGAGATCATGCCCGGGCCCATGCCGGAGTAGTAGTGGTATTTGTCAGGGCTAATTACAGTCAGATCAAAGCCGGCGTTTTTTACATCTTCAATATTATTTAAAAACATAAGATGCCCGTGACCTGCGCCGGCCAGTACTATTTTGTTATTCATTCAGTATCAGTCTCTTTTTTCATAGTGCAGATACCACTGTCGCAGGGGTGTTGAGGCAACAAATATCCAGGCATAGGATTCTGTTTTGTCATTAACAGACCTGGTTGCGCCGTTTTCAAAAAGTGTTTTAATGGCCAGATGAGATTTTCCGAAAACCGCATACACCAGGGGAGTGCAGCCCTTGTTGTCACAGGCATTTATGTCAGCGCCATTTTTCAGGAGCAGTTCAATAATGGCTGAATCATTTATATAGGCTGCAATCATAAGGGGGGTTAAACCTTCTGAATCTCTGGAGTCAGGATCAATGCCTGAAGCTAACAATTGGATCAGTTGCTCCTTATTCTGCTGATAAACAGTTTTATGTATAGAAGATACTTTTTTTGTGCTATTCTCTTTATCACCTTTATATTCAGCCTCTATATAAAGGCGGGACTTCCATTCTGTAAAAAGGTTTTCAGCCTCCATTTTTGTTATGCCTTTACGGTGATTGTGAATTTTTTCCATTGATGAAATCATTTCAAAAAGCTCAGAAGAGGTTAGTTCGTCCTTAATCTTTCTGTAGGCAGACTCCCTGAAAGCCCGGGAGGTCCCCTTGAATTCAACAATTACTTTTTTTAAATTTTTTTTATTCATTCCTGAATAATCTGCTGCTTCAGGCAGTCCCCATTCTTTTTCAGGTAATACTCCGGTATAATAGAAAATACTGGACCTCTCTATTTTGTCTTTACCATGGAGGACATTTTTATCCTTAAAATATTTATTATATAGTGTTTCTGATTCATCAGTATTGTATTTAGTGATTTTACCTGAGATGGTATTATATTCAAAAATAGTCAAAATTGGTTTTCGTTTATTTTTATCCCATCCTTCTTT
>CAYYKZ010000069.1:0-10744 GCA_964468455.1 uncultured Leptospirales bacterium
TCTCTCTCTCTCTCTATTTCCCACAGTCTCAAAGTCAAGTCCAAGTGCAAGGCCGCCGTGAGGAGGAGCGCCGTATTTAAGAGCTTCAAGAAGGAAAGAAAATTTTACTTTGGCTTCTTCATCAGAAATACCAAGGATCTCGAAGATTCTTGACTGAAGTTCTGTGCTGCTTATCCTTATAGATCCGCCGCCGATTTCTGAACCATTTAGAACAACGTCATATGCCTGTGCTTTAATATCTCCGCAGTTTTCCGGAGTTATATTGTCAAGTTTTGACAGGTCATCGGGAAGCGGTGAAGTAAAGGGGTGATGTACAGAGTAATATCTTTTACTTTCACTGTCATATTCAAATAGAGGGAAATCAACGACCCATAGGAAGTTAAGTTTATCATCATCTATCATGTCAAGGTCTCTGGCAATTTTAATTCTCATATGCGCCAGGGTATTGTTTACAATTTTTTCACTATCAACGGAAAAGAAAAGAACTGCAGGTTCTTTAAGTTCAAACCTTTCAATAATTTTAACTTTCTCATCCTCAGTTATAAATTTGGAAATACCGCCTTCAAAACCGCTGCCGGTATATTTGAACATGGGAAAACCCTTTGCACCGAATTTTTTTACATAATCGGAATAATCATCTGTCATTTTTCTGGATAGTTTACCATTATCTTCTACAGCAATTCCTTTAATTACACCGTTGTTTTTCAGGGCAGATGAAAACACATTAAATGTAGATTCTGTAAAAATATCACTGCAGTCCCTTATTTCAAAACCTACCCTTGTGTCCGGAGCATCAGTGCCGTATTTGCTTATAGCTTCATCATAGGAAATAACAGGAAACTTGTAATCAACAGTTTTGCCTGTAATTTCTTTTACAGCCAGTTTAAGTAGATCTTCAATAACATTCATTATCATTTCAGGTGTAATAAATGACATTTCCAAGTCTATCTGTGTAAACTCCGGCTGCCGGTCATTACGAAGATCTTCATCCCTGAAACATTTAACTATCTGAAAGTACCGGTCAAAGCCTGATACCATAAGTATCTGTTTAAAAAGCTGCGGAGACTGGGGAAGTGCATAAAACTCCCCTTTATTTATTCTGCTTGGAACAAGGAAATCTCTTGCACCTTCAGGCGTGGACTTGTTAAGCATTGGAGTTTCTATTTCCAGAAATCTGTGTTCTGAAAGATAATTTCGTGTTAGCTGCATCATTTTGTGGCGAAGAATCATTGCTTCCTTTACTTCGTCACGTCTCATGTCCATAAATCTGTATTTAAGACGTATTTCCTCGTTAAGGTTTTCCCTGACATTTATTGCAAAAGGAGGAACCGCTGATTTATTTAAAATTTCAATTTTATCTGCAACTATTTCAATATCCCCTGTAGGAAGATTGGGGTTTATAGTTTCATCTGATCTTTTTCTTATATTACCCTTTATGTATACTACATATTCACTTTTAGCGCTGTCAGCAACTGCTGTATTTTCCGCTGAAACTGATGAATCAAATACTGCCTGAACAAGTCCGGTAACATCCCTTATTTCAAGGAAGATAATTCCGCCAAGATCCCTTTTGGTATCAACCCATCCTGATATAACTACATTTTTCCCAACATCTTCAACTGATAATTCACCGCAATAAGACCTGTCACTAAACATAAGACTCCTCAATAAATAATGATTTCCCTGATTTTATGATGAATACTTTTTTTAAGAGGCTATTTGTCAAGCTTAAAAAGTATAGCAATTTACCTGAAGCACAGATTACAAACATTACCAGATGCCAAATTAACAACAATTATTTTTTGTTATATTTTTTCTATCCCGTATATGCTGAATCTTTTAACGGGCCTGCTGATTCCTGGTTTAATGATCCGGTTTTTTTAACCGGTATATTCGATTCTTATTAATGAAAGGTCATCAGTAATTTCCCCATGACGGGATATTGTTTTTATAATTTTTTCAAGTCCGGCATCTGACTCTTCAAGGATCCGTAAGAAAAGGTTTTCATCTTCATTCATTATCTTCTGCATGCTTTCCGGCAGACTGATAAGTATATCATCCCTTCCGTCTGATCCGGCAATTATTACATCACCCGGAAGAAGGTCTATCCTGTAAATAGTGTCAGGAACTGCAAGTTCAGGTATACCGAGTTTACGCATAATCAGCTCTTTCTCAAGAAATACACCTTTGCCGTTCCGATAAAGTACTGTAAATGGATGTTCAGCATTCATAAAATAGAGGCACGGTTCTTCTGGATCAATTATGCCAAGCACCAGTGATATCATCATGCTGCAGTCAAAGCCTTCAAATACAGACTGGAGTTCACGAAGAGCTGATGTTATCCATTCCTGCGGAGACTGCTGAACCTTTTCAGTGGAATTATTGGTTCGTGCTACCATGGCTCTAAAAACAGATCCAAGTACTATAGCTCCGCCCGCTCCCTGAATTGACTTGCCCATGGCATCTGCATTTACAAAAACAGTCATTTTTTTCCCGGCAAGATTCAGGTCATAGGCAGCGCAGATATCACCGCCCAGTTCCCTGTCCCATTTTTTAAATGTAAATTTTTTCTTTGATTTAACGATACTGTTTATTTTTACAGATGGGTTGGTAATAAGTGAAACATTGAGAGGTTCAAGAAGCATGCTTGTTAAAAAGTAATCTCCATCCTGCTGTTCCTTAAGTGATTGTACCTCATCAAGCGTATGTTTAAGCCGCGCAGTACGATCAGTCACCATCTTTTCCATGTTGGAGTATAAAGCGGCATTATCAATAGATATAGCTATCTGGGACGACAGAAGCTTCATCATTTCAACCCGTTCAGGAGTAAATGCTCCGGCTGTAAGACTGTTTTCCAGATAAAGCAGTGCCATGAGGCTCCCCGATTTATAGACAGGCACGCAAAGTGCGGATTTTGTTCTGTTTTTTAATACATAGGGATCATTCCTGAACATTGGCTCTTCAGAAAGATCTCTGGCAACAACAGGTTCTCCTGTCCGTGATGCATAATTAATTACTGATAAAGGAAGAGAGTCAGATGATGATTCAGCTCCATCTTCATTATGCACCGGCTCAGATTTAAGAACAGACACTTCTCCTCCGGTTTTACCTTCTGCTTCGATATAAAGAGAGCCATTTCTTTCAAAAAGCACAAGGGCCCTCTCTGCACCGGCATTTTCCATAAGAAGAAGAACCATTCGTGAAAGGAGTTTATCAAGATGTATTTCTCCTGAAATTGCAAGAGCGCTTTTCATTACAGTTGATAAATCAAGTCTTTCAGACACGCCGGTTCCAGTTGAAGTTATTGACTCGGAAAGAGTATGCCCTGATATTATATCATCACCCGGCAATTCAGGACCGGTATAATTTGAATCCATTCTCATGACGGACGCCTTGCCTGATGCTCCCCAGGCATCGTAAAGGGCTGCAGACTCAGCCATAAAGTTATGGGCAGCGCGTTTGAGGCCCAGTTTATAATATAACCTGGCAGCAAGTTCATTTGCAATAGCTGCTGTATGATTAAAGCCTGACCTGAGTGCCACATCAGAAGCTTTGGAATAAAGCTTCAGTGCATCCAGATTTCTGTTTTTAAGCCTGGCCAGTTCTGCTTCTATAATAAGCTTTTTATCAGAAAAAATATGAGGGTTTAACCCGACCCATTTCCTGAATGATGAAAGAATTGATTTAATTCTTTTTATGTATAGAATTCTTTTTAAAGGGCCGGAGCTGTCGCAGATGGCTGCAGAAATCAGGGCTCTGTAAAAGTAATGCTCAGGTACAACAATCTGCCCCAGGGAATACTTAATAAGCTGTTCTGAAATATCAGAACTTTTAAGAGCATCATCCAGGTTATTATAAAGATACTGAGCCATAGCTTTTAACTGATAATGCCTTTGTATTACAATTGGTATAGCATCTTTTTCCATTGCTGCAATGTGGTCTTTTTCAGAGAAATTGGAATCATCCATTGATCCAGGTGCGGATGTCTCCCCTTTGAGTGCCTGCACAAACTGCCGTACTGATATAAGATAATTTACAGCACCAGGATCGCGAAGTTCTATCAGAAAATCTATATGTGAGGCATATTCACTGTATATCCGGTCAAGGTGAATCCCTGCAGGGATCATGTTTATCAGTATGGATTGAACAGTAAATATTGCATAATTAAGGTCTCCATTATCAATGCAGTGACTGAAGGCCTCTCTTATGTGTTCAATACTTTTTTCAGGGCGATCTTTCCATATTGAAACAGTTGCACCGAAAAGGAGTGAAAGCCTTGAATTAAGTTCAGTATTATTAAAACGTTCATTTAACTCAAATGCAAGTTTACTTATGCTGTAACCGGTGTTGTAATCTCCGAATCCTGCCCCCATAATTGATCCATAGACTATACAGGCATATGCTGAATATTTTGAAAGGCCATGTTTAAGTGTAAGTTCAAACATCTTTACTGCAAGAAGAATTGAAAGCTCAATTTTATGATAATAGGCGGTTGTTGTAAGATTCATGAGATACTGCATAAGGAGAAGATTTTTTTCATCATTAACAGGTTCCAGTCTCCTTATGCCATCAATGCTTTTCCCTCTCATGAGAAATTTTATTTTTAAAGCTGCCATGGCAATTGCAAGGTTCCCCGGATCAGGGTTAACTTTTATACCGAATACAGAAAGTCCTTCAAGGCCGACTTTAACAGCTTCACCATGTTTGCCTGTTGAAGAAATCATCATCACCCGTAAGTTGTAGATTTTAGCTTTGTCAAAGTCATTCCTGGCATTCTTGCTCATTTCCATGAAAAGCTCTTCTGCTCTGGCAAAATTACGGTTCAGGTGTTCACATTCCGCAAGGTTCATTCTTATGTCAAATGCAGCTTCATAGTCGGAACTCCACTGATCCTCTTCCAGAAGAGAAAGTGCAATTTCATAAAATTTTGATGCAGACTCATATGCAGTGGAGAGCTTGGCCTTGCTTCCGGCTATCCTGTTCAGCTCAAGGAGTTCTCTTTTTTCATCCGGTAGAGTAATCAGGTCAATTGCAATGTTCAGATGATTAACCAGGTAAAAGACCATCTCTTTTAATGCTTTTTGATCCCTGTTTTTCATTACCCAGTTGCCTATTCTGTAATGGAGTGCAGGTTTTTCTTCAGGAGATATCAGAGAATAGGCAGCCTCATGTATACGGTCATGAAGAAAACGGTAAAAATCACCGGCATAAAAGACCATCCCTTCCTTAATTACTTCTGCAAGATCTGCAATTATGTCATCCATCGTTCTTTCATAAACAATGGATAAGGTTTCAAGATCAAACCTGTTCCCAATGCAGGCGCATACTTTTAATATCTCAACAGCTGCCGGGCTCAGAGACGATATTTTTTCCGCCATAAGCTCAACAACATTTTCTGTGACTTCCATGGATTTTATTTTTTCCATATCCCATTCCCAGCCTGAACCGGGATTATAGTTTATTAATCGTCCGTCATAGAGAGATTTCAGAAACTGGATAAAGAAAAAAGGATTCCCCCCTGTTTTCTCGTGTATAAGCTTAGCAAGGGGCAAGGCTTCTTCTGCAGAACATTTTAGTATATCCTGCATAAGATTAAGGAAGTTATCCAGAGATACTGCTCCAAGTTTTATTGTATTTACATCAGTTTCACTTCTATGTAATAAATCTATTAATCCTGCAAGTCTGGGACTGCTGTTTAATTCATTTTCTCTATATGCGCCAATAATCAGAATGTGACGTATATCCTTATCAAGCATAAGCCTTTCAAGCATATTAAGGCTTGCTGAATCCGCCCACTGAAGATCATCAAGAAAAATAACAAGGGGGTGCTCTCTTCGAGTAAAAACAGTTATAAAATTTTTAAAGGCTGAAACAAAACGGTTTTGTGATGCTTCGGGTCCCAGTTCCGGCAGGGGCGGCTGTTCCCCTATTATAAGTTCAAGTACAGGTATTGCATCTGTTACTATTTTTCCATTCGGGCCAAGTGCTTTAAGAAGATTTTTTTTCCATATATCTATTTTTTCTTCATTTTCAGTAAGTATCTGCCTTACCAGTGTCTGCAGTGCCTGTATAAATCCGCTGTAGGGCACATCCCTCTTAAACTGGTCGTATTTACCGAAAATATAGTAACCTCTTTTTTCAACAATCGGCTTCTGCACCTCTTCAATAAGAGCTGTTTTCCCGATTCCCGGAGATCCGGCAACAAGGCACAATTCCTTGCCGCCTGCAGCAGTTCTATGAAATGAAGAAATAAGAAGTTCTGCCTCTTTCTCCCTGCCGTATAATTTCTGGGGTATATTGAATCTGTCTGAAATATCCTGTTGTGCAAGGGTAAATTCAGGGATGGTTCCTTTCCCAAGATAACTTTCCAGGCATATTTTCAGGTCAGATGCGAGCCCGAAAGAGTTCTGGTATCTTTCTTCTGCTGTTTTTGCAATACATTTATTTATAATATCAGACAGGGGTACAGGAATTTCAGGATTATTATCTGAAACAGGTGCAGGTGTTTTTGCAATATGTGAAAATATTATTTCCATGGGATCATCGGACACAAAAGGGGGCCTGCCTGCTGCCATTTCATAGAGTGTTATTCCAAGAGAATATATGTCTGTTCTATAGTCAACAGACCTGTTCATTCTTCCTGTCTGCTCCGGGGACATATAAAAAAGTGTACCCTCTATTACACCGGGATTATATAACTCCTCATTTTCGTGTGTAATGATAGATGATATTCCGAAATCTGTAATCCGTACATCACCTGTTTCTGGGTTTACGAGTATATTCTGAGGCTTAATATCCCTGTGCGAAATCCCATCTCTATGGAGTGCTCCCACTGTTTCTGCAAGGGAAATGCCGGTTTTAAGAAAATTGTCCAGAGTCATCCAGGGGGTGCCTATAAGTTCTTTAAGCCTTGTGCCCTTAAAATATTCCAGTTCAATTGCCACTGCATTGTGTTCAACAGTTATTTCCCTGGTTTTTATTATTCCGGGAATATTTGAATTTTTTATTATTTCAAATTCATGCCTGAACCTTGCAGTATCGGATAGAGAGGGGTGTCTTGTTTTTAAAATTTTAAGAACAGAGGTTTCCCCTGTTTTCTTATTTAATGCTTTATATATTAATGATCTTTGGCTTTCATTAAGCTTTTCTATCAGGTCATAACCTGTAAATTCTATCATATCTGCTGACCCCGGAATAAGTACTTTTATTTTTCTGTACGCACATCCGGGACATGTCAAGTTTTATTCATTTTTGAATATTAGGAGTACATAATTTTTTTCAGAGCAAGAAAAAGAGTTTTTCCCTGTCCTTTTCCGGTAAATAAATCGCACATGAACAGGACAGGAAGTTCTATCTGCTATGCCTTTTCATAACTTACAGCATTTTCCGGGACATTCATATTCCTGAAAAGAGCCATGGAGTTAACAGTCATTGCTTCAGGCCCGCACATATATATTTTTGATTCATCAAGTTTCATTTCTTTGAGTATATCCGTTACAAAACCGGTTTTGCCGTTCCAGTTTTCTCCATCAGCAGCAACAGGGATAAATTTAAAGTTACTGTATTTTTCAGCATATTTATTAAAATAATCGTAATAGATAAAATTATCAGCATCTGCTGCGCCGTAAACCAGGGTAAGTTCCTTAACACTCCCCTGTTCAAGAATTGTCTTGACCATAGATACAAAGGGAGTAATTCCGATACCGCCTGCAACAAGAACGATTCTGTCAGCGTCAGTATCAGGGATAAGATCACGGCCCATCGGCCCTTCCACCTCCACTTTTTCACCCTCCTGGAATCTGCTGAATATTATTTCACTGCCGTATCCGTCAGGGGCTTTTTTTACAGTAACAGAAAATGTCTCTGCATCTGTGTCAGAAGATGATATGCTGAAGGCCCTGAACATGGGAGGTTCATCTTCAACCTTCACAAGAACAAACTGTCCAGCGTCAAATTTAAATTTTTCATTTCCAATAGGCCTGAAGGTTATTTCCTTAACTGAATCTCCAAAGAGAGTAATTTTGTCTATCACAGCTGTAATAGTTTTTTTGTTGTTATAGCCTGTAAGGTCAGCATTTGCTGTTTCAATAACAGCTGCTTCCTCCTTTTTGAGGGATAAAATTCCGGCAGGACAGTTATTTACACAGGTTGAGCATTTAATACACGAATCATTTGAAACCTGATGATTTTTATTAAATTCCATATAGGGTTTAATCTGCATCGGGCACACCCTGGCGCACTTGCCGCATTTATGACACATATCCTCATGAAGCACAGATACCCTTTTATCGGTTTTTCTGCTTAATCCGGTTATCTGCCCGAGTTTATAAAAAAGATGCTGAAAAGTACCCATTGGACAGAAGTTGCACCATGTTCTTGGATTTACAAATACTGCAAAGGCAGTACCTAAAACTGTAACCATAAGATAATTCATAACAAAAACCAGTCCAAGCTTGTCAGCAAATGCTGTGCTGCCCCATGTTTCAAAGGCAGCAGTTAAACGTGTTGTCATTACTGTCATAAAAACAGCAAGCATAAATGCTGCAGCTGTTTTAGATTTTGCCCATGATGGAATATTTTTATTAAAACTTATCCACTGGATAAAGCGGTCAAAAAAGCTGCCGTGAGGGCAGATATTACCGCACCACATTTTCCCCTGTAAAAAACCCATGACAGGGAGTGCAGCCATTACCGGTATAAGAAGAAGACCCAGTTTGGGAAACCATAATCCTCCAAAGGCCACAACAAAAAGAAAAATCCATGACCATTTTCTAAGAGGCGTAAAAATTCTTTCTGTGGTGATATAGTAGTTGCTCATTTTTACCTCAGTCGTTTAATTATAGTTTTAATTTAATTTTCTGATGAATTAAATGAATAGTTTTAAAACCTGCACCGGAATAATTCTAATGCAGGTTTTAAAACTTGAAAGGAGTTTATCATTAAGTAATTTAACAAAATTCTAAAATACTTTATTTGTCAATATTTTTTTGGGAAAAAATATACTTTTTTTAAACGAATATAAAAATAATATATTAACGCAAAAATAAATTCATTTAATCTCTTTTTGCATATTACTCTGTAAATATACCTGATCAGTCAAAATTATATAAATTGACAAATAATTATGTATTGTTATTTTATATTCAGTGTATTTAATCTTATTTTAACAATTATTATTTATGATTTCTGCAGCTAAAAGGTTTCGACGGTTAATTTAATTACCGCAGGTTCCTTAAATAAGTTCCGGGTGATGCTATGGTTATGAAAATTATTCAATTATTTAAACATCCCGGGGATTATATAAATACATTAAACCTTAGAAAAAAATTTTCATTTTCTACAGGCATGGTACTTTTTATCTGTTTTTCAGTTTTTGCATTGTATATGATAATTGATCAGAACAGGCGGAATGTTGAAATTCTAAAAAGTAATTCCGAAAAGTATGCTGATCTTATTGTTCTGAGCAACCTGGAGTATATCTGGAATTATGATAATGTTGGTTTAAAAAAGTCCACTGAGGCATTTTATGCCATTTCAGAAATATCATCAATCGCTATAAAGGATCATAATGGACGCTATCTCATCAATCTGGACAGCAAAAATTCTGTTTCCCGTGAAGCTCCAATCAGAAAAGAAATATTCAAACATGATCAGAAAATAGGTGAACTTGAGCTGGTTGTTACCAGGGATGAATATAACCGGAACCTCTATTTTATTATTCTGAAACTTCTCGCCCTGTTTATAGTGATATTTTCAATAACCATTCAAAGTGTCAGGCTAATTACAAGAAGGGTGCTTAAACCTCTCGATGAGATGCTTGTTGTTGCAGATAAAATTTCTGAGGGAGACCTCACCCGTGGAATAGATGTACAAAGCGGAGATGAAATAGGCAAGCTTGCAGATAGTTTCAATAATATGAGAAACAAACTCAGGGAAAGTATCTCATCAATCAAATCAATTATTGAATTTATGCCCTCCATACTTATTCAGTTTGACCGCGAAGGGAAAATAATGGGATACAACAGGCTTGCTGAAAAATTTTTAGGCCTCAGCAGCGAAGCGGCTCAGGGGAATTATCTTAAAGATATTAAGCCTGAACTTTCTGAATATCTTCTCAATATTGATTCACCCGATTTCCCGGAAAAATTTTTATCATTCTACCGTATACATTTGCCCGGATATGAAAATATGCTTTTTAATCTTTTTATTTTTCTGCTAAAACATGAATATTCAGAAAGCCTTGTTATGCGCATAGATGATATTACCGAGCTCGAAAAAAAAGATGAGCAATTAAGACACGTTCAGAAAGTCGAAAGTATCGGTCTGCTGGCTTCAGGAGTTGCACACGACTTTAACAATATACTCGGGAGCATTCTTGCAACTGCATCCCTTTTAAAGTACAAGATAAACATAGGGAAAATTGAAAAACCCGAGGATATGAAAAAGGATCTTAACCTGATTGAAAAAAGCTGTGAAAACGGGGCGTCTATTGTAGAGCAGCTTCTGAATCTTTCAAAAAAAGAATCTGACATTGAATTTAGCTCCGGAGACCTGAATCTTATACTTGAGCAGATAGGGGAAGTATGCTTAAATTCTTTCGACAAATCAATTTCAATTTCAATTTCAGAATATAGGGAAGAGGCAATGGCCATGATCAATAATTCACAGATTCAGCAGGTCTTGCTGAACCTGTGCATTAATGCCTCACACAGTATGACTATTATGCGGAGACCGGATGAAAATC
>CAYYKZ010000070.1:0-10737 GCA_964468455.1 uncultured Leptospirales bacterium
ATAAGCTGCGGCTCAGAAGAGACATCTCCCCTGCTCAGGCGGGCCCTTGAAATGGGCGCTGACAGGGGATTTATATTATCCCATAATCAAGGAAGCAGAGTTCCGGCTTCATATACAATTGCTGCTTTTGCAGAGGATAAGGGTTATGACCTCATTCTCACTGGAGTAATGTCAGATGACAACATGGGATTTACAACAGGCCCCTCTATTGCTGCTCTCCTCAATTTCCCCTGGGCAACATCTGTAACCGGAATGTCAGTTGATATTCAGCAGAAAACTGTTACAGCAGAAAGGGAAATCGATTCCTCAACACATGAAATTGTGACCCTTAAACTCCCTGCCCTGATTACTGTACAGTCCGGAATTAACAGGCCCAGGTATCCATCTTTAAGCAATAAACTTAAGGCAAAGAGCATGGAGATCCCGGTTATACATATAAATTCTTCTGACCTGAAAACATTTGAAGCTGCAACTCTTTCATTAAAGTTTCCTGAATCAAAAAAAAATAAACTGGAGCTTAAAGGAAGCACCGGGGAAAAAGCCGCAGATCTTTATTCAATTCTCCAAAGCAGAGGGGGGATATGATTTATGAATAAGGAAATAGCTGTTATTATTGAGCATACAGATGGAATAATTTCACAGCAGGGCCTTGATGCTGCAGCATTTGCCCTCTCTCTCGGATCAATGTATGGATGGGGAGTTAAAGCTATTATTCTTACAGATGATATTGATTCTGCTGAAAAGTTAACCGGAAATCTCAGCATGGATTCTGAAATTCTGGTCTGCATGGAACTGGAGAAATACAGCGCAGAGGCGTACACATGGGTTTTATCATCTCATCTGAAGAAATGCCCGCCATCTTACATTGTTATCCCCCACACCTCCAGGGGGTATGACTATGCGCCGGCCCTTGCAGTTAAACTGGCCATTCCCTGCATTACTGCTGTCACCGGCTTAAACGACAATCAGGGATCACCCGTTTTTCTCAGACTAACAGCAGGGGGACGCATTGAATCTCAGGTAGTTCCCAGGTGCGGTAAAGCAGTTATTACGGTTAATCCCGGGCAGGCCTATTCTGTACCGGATAAAACTGACACCAGGGAATACTCTGTTTCTGCAACAGTGGTAAATGTATCACTTGAAAAAACAGTTAATGTGTTACTTAAAAAATCGGAACCCAGAGCAGGTGAGCTTTTGCGCGCACCTGTTGTCATTGCTGCAGGGAAAGGTGTTGCCACAGAGGAGAATATGTCTCTCCTCAGGGATATGGCCCGCCTCTTTCCCGGATCATCAATTGCAGGGTCACGCGGAGCCTGTGACATGGGCCTCACAGATTACTCTCTGCAGGTGGGAATGACAGGTAAAAGCATAGCACCTAAAATTTACATTGCCTGCGGGATTTCCGGTTCACCCCAGCATATGGCGGGCCTCAGGGGAGCAGGCACAATTGTGGCAATAAACCGCGATCCGGAAGCGCCAATTCACAGGGTGGCGGATATAAGTATAATAGAAAAAATCGAGGATTTTATACCTGAATTTATAAGGGCTGCATCTGATAGATAGTACAAAACAAAGGAAATCATCTGTAAATATTCTTCCGGTGTCCAATTGCCACTACAAGAATCATCAGTTTATTATCCTGAATCTCATATATAACACGGTAATCACCTACTCTTATCCTCCATGCGGAACGTCCGGAAAGCTTTTTGCATCCATTAGGGCGGGGATCTGACGACAATAATAAAATAGAATTAATCAGTTTTTTTCTATCAGGTTCATCAATTCTGGCCAGATCTTTCTGAGCGGATCGTAATATCTCTATACTATATGTCATGCTTTATATTTTGCTTCAATTTCTCTTACAGCCTGGTTAAAAGATATCTGTTCATCATCAGAGGCTTTTGCCTGATCATAGGCACGTATATCCTCCAGCTCTTCAAGTTCATCAAGAATACTGTCCCATTCCTCAACAGTTAACAAAACAGCTTCCGGATGCTGTTTTTCATCAACAACGAAGCGGGGTGACACCTTTATCATTCTATTTCCTCAATCATTATTATAAAATTATCCGATTCTGACTAACTGCATAAATATAAAACAATCAATCGGCTTTGTCAATAATTTTCATGCACCCGGGATTGATGCTAAAATAATTACCCGCCTATGATATAAAAAAACTCATTCTTCTCACCCTTTTTCACCAGTCCCTCTTTAATAAACTTTTCAACTGTAAGCTCAACCCATCCTCTGGCGAATTCCCTTTTCATTTTACCCTGTGAGGGATAAAGGGACTGAAGTATTTCATCTACAGTAAAAGTCCTGCTCTTTAGATCCAGTACAATTTTTTTTACATCCTCTGTACGCTTCTGCCGCCATCTTAATATCTGGTCAAGTCTATCGTATGGATCTGTTATAACATTGCCGTGTGCAGGGAGTATTATCTGAAGATTTTCCAGCCCCATGAATTCACTGATTGTTTTTTCATAATCATCAAGATCAGACCTGGGCGGTCCAAGCCATACATTAACACTCCTCAGAACATTGTCGCCTGAAAAGAGAATCCCTCTCCCCCTGTTATAAAGTGAAATATGATCATCTGAATGACCTGGAGACGGAAATATTTCCCATTCCTCATCATTAATATTTATTACTGTTTTATCCTCTATTACAATATCAGGATCATTTACAAATGTAACACCCCAGTAGCGGATATAAATTCCGATTTCCACAAATCTTTTAATCCCTGAAAAAAATCTTTTAACCGATGGAATAAATCCCGGGACCGGCTTTTTTTCAACTCTGAATGATTCAGCATAGGCGGCACGATTTTTAATAATCTGCGACATCCTTTCAGTCAGAATTATCTTTAAACCATACCTTTCCCTCAATGGCTTAAGTCCGGAATAGTGATCCGCATGGGTATGACTTAAAAGAATTCCGGATATATTATTTTTTACATTTCTTTCAAGGCACACCTTGTTGATTTTAGCCAGTTCCCTGGACAAATGCTTAATACTGCTTCTGCTGCCGTAACCGCTGTCATAAATAAGGCCGTCAGAACCGGTAATTACATATATATTCACCGGCGGTTTTAATGAATTTAAAATCCCCTTCTCTTCAATTACAAATATTCCGGGATAAACCTCTTTCATTTTTCCTCCAGTGCAGGGCCCATTATAATAAAGACCAATGTATCAGATTAATTTTAAAAAATATTGTCATTCCTGCCAAAGTGCCGGAATCTTTATAATAATCAGAAAATTATAAGATTCCCGAATGCGCGGGAATGACATAGTCTGCGGGTTTAAACTACTTCCGCAGATCGCTTTTTATAAAGAAAAAAATTTGACATCCCTGCTCTATTTTACGATCATATTCAGGTAATAATATATACGGGTTGCCCATATGTCAATATTTGAAATAATTGCTGAAAAAAGAATTGAGCAGGCCATGGCAGAGGGTGCATTTGACAATCTCCCCAATAAAGGGAAGCCTCTTGTTCATGACAATATGGATCATGTACCTGAAGATCTGCGCATGGCATATAAAATCCTCAAAAATGCAGGTGTTGTTCCTGAAGAAATTGAACTAAAAAAAAGTATTGTCAACATTTCAACTCTTCTTAATGCCTGTGCAGATGAAGAAGATAGAAAAAAGCTGAGACTTAAGCTTAATGAAAAGCAGCTCCGCTATAACATTATAATGGAATCAAGAGGACTTCGCAAAATTGATCCGGCCTATGAAGATAAAATATATGACAAACTTGAATAGATCAGTTATTATCAAGAAAACTTTTTACCATCTCCACATTATCTGAAATATATCCATCCACACCTGCGTCATGAAGGCGCTGAAGCTCCTTTATACTTTTCACTCCCCAGACATAAACCTTTGCTCCCCGATCCTGGAGCTGCCGAACCAGCCCTGGATTTGCGATATAGGAGGCTCCTATCTTTTCTGCAGTCTGAAGCACATCTGCTGTAAATGATGTTGCAGCAAACATAAAACCTGATTTAAAAAGCGCATATACTCCTAAAAGACCGGGAAGAGAAAAAGCAGTTGCACTATGAGGAAGTTTTTTACGTACAGCTTTAATTGCAGATCCATATACTGAAACAGTTAAAATCCGGTGCTCCGCTTTACATTTTTCTACTACTTCTGCATATGCATCCGTGAGTTCCCTCCCCTTGTGTAAAAGAGTTATATTGAATTTTTTATCAGGAAAATAAAGAAGAAGTTCCTCTAAAGTTACATACCTATAACCTTTCCCTCTTAAAGAAAACTCTTCATTACTATCACGGTAATTAAAACCGGCATCAACTTCTTTTAGTTCAGCAGCAGTGTAATCAGCTATGGCTCCATTGCCGCCCCATAAAGTTTCACCCTTACCGTCCGGGATAACCATTAAAACCCTGTCTTTTGACATCTGCACTGTAATAGAAATGCCATCTGCACCAAGAGCAAAAGCCTGCTCAAAGCAGGGAATTGTATTTACAGGGAAACTGTTAGTGCCTCCATGATCTGCAAATATTACCGGATCAGGAGAAAAAAAATCTTTCATAGAACTAACCTTATATTTTTTATTTACTCTTAAACCTGTTTTCACCTCTGGAAAACACTTATCTTCAACCGGAAAGGTCAGGAAAGCCTTATTTCTGAAAAGTTAAGGCATAAATAAAGAATTTTAATTGATTTTAATATTAACTTTTGTATTATTTACATATAAATCAAGACAATTTTTTCAAATGGAGAATTGCATATGGCAAAAGCAACATCACTCATAAAAGCGTACATGACTGAAACAATTCCTTCAGACGGAGGATTTATAATAACTGCTTTTTTTACACCCGGATCAAATTACTCCATTTATGAAGTAACAGCCTATCGCAACGTTAAAGACATATTCAGGACAAATGACGGCGTTACATTTAAAACTGATGGCAACAGAACACACATGCTGGTAGAACCTGCCTCATTTACTAAAAAATATATTGAACCTGTTAACCGTGAAGACGGTAAAAGTATACCATATCGATTTAATGAAATGGATATAATAGATCCGAATAAAAATATGAAAATAATGGTACCTCACGAACCTATTATGCTCTACTCATCTTTTACTATACTTGAAAAGCAGGGTGATTATTTTTCATATATTTTTCATCCTACAAGTGATGTTTATGTTGCTATGCGCAAATTTATTGCAGACAGCCTTTATAATGACTGCAATGTTCCGTCCAAGGACGCAAAAGAAATATCAGCAAGGCTTCTTGAAACTATTAAAAAATTTACTATTTTTGCGGGCTGATTCTGGAACTATTTTATCATTGATTTCCTGATGTACAGAATATTCCTGCTTGCCTGAAAATCACTTTTCCCGGGATAAGCAGGAATATCGGATTAAAATTTAAAGAAAATAATAAAGTTGACAAATATATACAGCTAACACCATTATTATTTTCCTTACAAAAAAGTTAAGGTGATATAAAAAAGATACGAGGTAATTTAAACAGGCATGACTTCAGACAACCCTGACCCTTTAAGTAGTTCCCGCATAAAAAACTTTTTGCAAAACCTGAAAAAACCCTTTAAATCTAAAGAGGAAATTCCCTTTGATGCTGATGCCTATGAACAGCTGGACACCCCTCGAAAAGATATGATAAGGGGAGTTATGGGCCTTTCCGAGCAGAATGCCAAGGATATAATGATTCCCAGGGTTGATGTTGTAGCAATTGACTCAAATATAGACCTTAAATCACTTGTTAAGGTAATACTTCACGCGGGCCATTCCAGAGTGCCGGTATATGATGATACTGTTGATCATATTGCAGGCATTTTATACGTTAAAGACCTGATTAAACTTCTTGTAGATAAACCGAAAAAATTTAATATAAAAAAACTTCTCCATGAACCTTTTTTTGTTCCTGAGACTATGCCCCTGGATGACCTTCTCCTTGAATTTAAGATGAAAAAACTCCATCTTGCCATTGTAGTGGATGAATATGGCGGAGTCGGAGGTATTGTAACCCTGGAGGATATCCTTGAAGAAATTGTCGGCGATATCAATGATGAATTTGATGCTGAAGAACTTCCGGAACTTGAAAAAATAAGTCCAAGCACTTGGGAATTTGACCCGCGAATGCTTATTGCTGACTTTAATGATGAACTAAACCTTAACATTCCGGATGAAGATTTTGATACTATCGGGGGCTTTGTTTTTGATCTTTTCGGCAGGGTTCCGGAAAAGGATGAAGTTGCAAAATATGAGAACCTTACATTTAAAATAAAAGATATTTCAGGAACAAAAATAATAAGGATTACAGTTACAATATCAAGGCAGAAATAAAATATGCCTCTTGCAAGCGCCAGGGGTATTGTTTTATCAAGAAAACTTTCAGGCGAGGCTGACTATATATGCTCAATTTTCACCCGGGAACTGGGCCGCGAAATATTTATATTTAAAGGCCTGAAAAAATCAAAAAAACGGCCGCCATCAGCATCTGAAACAGGATCAATTATTGATTTTCACTACTACACAAAACAGGGACACCCTGTTAAAACAGTTTCAAATTTTGATTTAATATCTACACCCTCTGAAATTAAAAAAAGCGCAATTAAAATCTTCACCCTTTACTATATAATGGAAATCGCTGATAAAACTACAGGATGCGGAGACAGTGATGAAAAAATCTACAACCTGCTTATTTCCGCTGTTAACACTCTGGGGCGCGTGAATAATGAAATTAACTTTGCCCTCTTTTTCACAGCCCGTTATCTGTGCATCCAGGGGTTGCTCCCGGGAATTGACGGATGTTCATCCTGCGGGGAAAAATCTTTTCAAAGCTTTTCAATGAGCAGCAGAAATCTCCAGCTTCTTTGCCCCGGCTGTACAGGGAAAGATGATCTCATGATTGACAGCAATGCCCTCAACTATTTTATCAGATCAACAGGGGAAAAATATTCCTCAATAGATCACTCCGCTTACAATAGAAATGATGTTCTTGCTCTACTGAGGATAATTACAGAATTTCTTGAACAATATTATTCCGTAACAATAAAATCGGGAGATATGCTTTTAAACTCTCCCCCCTGCTGAAACAGCGGCAAGGCCTCCGGTTCCGGTTTCCTTGTATGAACTCATAAGGTCTTTACCGGTCCGGTACATTGTTTCTACAACCTGGTCAAAACTGATCTTATGTTCTCCATCTGAAAGGAGAGCGTATGAGGCGCAATTTAATGCCCGGGCAGCTCCAAAAGCATTTCTTTCTATACATGGGATCTGTACAAGTCCCATAATGGGATCACATGTTAGTCCAAGATGATGCTCCATGCCCATCTCAGCAGCGTATTCAATCTGCCGTGGAGTAGCTCCAAGAATCTGCGCAGCTGCTCCAGCTGCCATTGCGCATGCGGTTCCAACCTCTCCCTGGCACCCCACTTCTGCTCCTGCAATTGAAGCATTATGTTTAACAATATTACCGATAAGGCCCGCAGTAGCAAGGGCGTGATAAATTTTAATATCGGAAAGCTTAAACTGTTTCTGAAGAAGGTACAGTACTGCAGGGAGCACGCCGCAGGATCCGCAGGTTGGTGCTGTAACAATCTCCCCTGCTGAAGCATTCTCTTCAGATACAGCAAGGGCATAGGAAAAAATTACACTAAGCTTATCAAGGGGGCCCGTGCTTTTTACAGATTTCATATAGTAGGATGAAGCTTTACGGGGAAGATTAAGTCCGCCCGGGAGAGCCCCCTCCTTTTCCAGGCCCCTTTTTATGCTTTTTTTCATTACATCCCATATAAATTCCAGGTATTGATCAAACCCCTCACCTTCGGCATCCATAACCTGCTGCCACAGAGGAAGTCCCGAAGATGCAGACTGAGCCAGTGCTGCATTCATGCTGGAAATTGAATAAACATCCCCGCTACCCGGAGGAGAGGAAAAATCATCTATCGCACCGCCGCCTGTACTGAAAACAAGCCACTCCTCCATTATGCCGCCTGATGGATCAAAGGACTTAAAGCGCATACCGTTTGGATGTTGAGAAAGAAAGGTTTCCGGTTCCCAGATTATTTCAAGATTATAATCCCTAAATGAATTCTTCAGGGCAACGTCTGTAAGATGCCCTTTGCCGGTTGCAGCCAGACTCCCGTAAAGGGTAACTTCTATAATTTCAGCACTGCTGTTGCGGCCAAGAAATGCTTTTGCAGCATTTACAGGACCCATGGTATGACTGCTTGAAGGGCCGTTCCCGGCTCTGTAGAGCTCTCTTAAACTTTTCATACATCACCATCTGATGATTAATTTACTGCTTTAAAATACATTTTCAGCAGTTATTCCAGTATAATCTTTTTATTGAAAGAATGTTGCTTTTAAGCGCCTGTTCTCTTTTCACATACAGAAACATTTAATAATTTTTATACAAAATTGTTATAGAATAAATACAAATATATAGTAACCAGATTTAATATATTTGTCAACAGGGTTGTCTGTATTTAAAAAAGTAAAAGACTGTTCAGATGAGAAGGGAAAGAGATCTACTTCCCCTTAAGTTTTATGGGGCAGGCAAGTACTTTGTATTCGGAATTTTTTTCATCAAAATTTGTTGCCATTGAACTGAGAGAACCGCCATAATTACAAAGCACCTGATAATTTCTCAGCTCTATATGATGTCTGCATTTTTTACACTCTTCAAGTTTCATCTAATGTTTCTCCGGTGATTTCAGAATAAATATATTTACAGATTGTAATTATGTCACATATATTCAACAAAAAAATAAATTATTTCCACTGCTAAAATTGTCAATACTTATATTAAATAAAATACGCTTCTTTTTATGCATCAATCTATTTCAGGTAAAATCTGACATCTGCCTATCCTACAGATTCATTTTCAGGTCAAATTTATTAAAGGGTTATATTCAGAATATATCAAAAATTTATACGATACTAAAATTACAGTTTTTTCCTTATTTTTATCCCTATGATGGAACAATTTAAACATTCCTGCATATCCGAAAGCCAGTTCTAAAGTGAGATCAAAATTTTTGTAGACAAAGCAGAATGCAGATGTTTAAATTATCCTGTTTAAAAGAGGCATAACAATGACAGGCAATGAAAAAATACCTTCAGAAAGTGAATGTTTTTCCCTAATCAATGAGTACAGGATGCTCCCCAATATTATTGAACACTCTATGCAGGTAAAAAAAGTATCTGTGTTAATATATGAAAATCTGGAAGAAAAAAATTCATTAAATCTTGATCTCATAATAGCATCTGCCCTTCTCCACGATATTGCAAAAACAAGTTCCATAAAAAACAGGGAATTAAGGCACGACCTTAAGGGCGGAGAAATATTGAGAAAGCTGGGCTATGATGAGATTGCAGAGATTGTTGAAAACCATGTAATTTTTTCCGGATTTGATCCTGACGGGCCAGTAAACGAAAAAGAGATAATATACTATGCCGATAAACGTGTAATGCACGACCGTATTGTTTCAATAGACTCCAGAATTGAAGACCTTGTGGAAAGATACGGCAAAACTGAGAAAATAAAAGAGATGATTATCAACAATAGAAAATTTGTCAAATCACTGGAAAATAAAATTTTAAACCACATGACCCGCGACCTTGACTCCCTCCTGGAGACTGAATGAGAAAATATCTTATCCTGGACTGCTATGTTGATGAACCGGCATGTTTAGGGGTCCCCCCATTTGTTTCCCCCTATCCCAGATACATCTACGGCGCACTTGTTGATGCCGGAATTAATGAAGAACACATATATTATTTAACAATAGATCACCTCAGAGAAAATGATTTCAGAATAGAGGGTAGTTATTCCTGCGTTTTTCTTATCGGCGGTGCTGTTGTTCCGGGGAAATACCTTGGAGCCAGGATAGGCACTATACCTGAAATTATGAATATACTCGACATTAACCGGGATAAGAAAATTGCTGCAGGCGGGCTTGTGAGCAGTATGCTTAAGGGGCAGAGTGCGGACGTAACAGCAGTGAATAATGACATAGAGTATTTCGCCTACTGTGAAGCAAAGGGAAAAGGTGAAGACGCGAAACGAAACACAGAGCAGATTGCCCGATGGAGTGTTATGGGAGCATCTGTTGTGAAGAAACACCCCTGGTATCCTGATATAATCTGCGAGATGGAAACAGGGAGAGGGTGCCCCAGATTAAGGCACTGCTCATTCTGTTCAGAGGGGCTGGCAGGGTCTGTTGAATTCAGAGAAACTGAAGATATAATAAACGAGGTTGACACGCTTATTAACTGCGGTGTTAAGCGTTTCCGCATTGGAAGACAGGCTGACATTATCCAATACAAAAGTCCCATGAAGAATTTCCGAGGAGATTTTCCGGAACCGAACCCCGCTGCTGTTAAGGAACTTTTTAATCACCTTAAAGTGAGAAAAGATAATGGACTGATAGAGGTATTGAATATTGACAATGGCAACCCCGGGTCAATTGTAAACTGGCCGGATGAGTCAGCGTTAATTCTATCTTCAATTGCTGATGCAGTAACGCCGGGCGACACCCTCCCCTTTGGTGTTGAATCCTTTGACCTTAATGTAATAGAACAGAACAATCTAAAAACAACGCCGGATGAAACCATATTCGCGGTTAAAATGATAAATGAGATATGCGGGCACACAGTTGACGGAATACCCCTGCTGCTGCCGGGTATTAATCTTATACAGGGATTGAGAGGTGAAACATCTGAAACAT
>CAYYKZ010000071.1:0-10464 GCA_964468455.1 uncultured Leptospirales bacterium
CACCTGCAATATAATAATATTCTTCATATTCTGCAGGGGAAAAAAGATGAGCAACAGTACAGATAAAAGAAAATTCGAACGCTATTCCTGTAAAATAAAAACAAAATTCGATTATTACGAAGGTGATCCGGAAACAATTGATATATATCTTGATGTTCCGGAAAAGGGAAAAGGAACAATTATTGATATCAGCAAGGGTGGAGTCTTTATTCTCAGTAATGAAAAAATTACCGTGGGCATACCTGTTGTGATTCACTTTGAGCTGTATAAAGAAAAATTTGATATTCTTGGTAGAATAGTACGCACAGGTTCTCTGAAAAACAACCCTTCAGATGTGGCCAAAAAATTTCTTCCCTTTCTCTCTTCAGGAAAGTATTACATTGCAGTGGAGTTTAATGAAGTATTTGAAAAGCTGAATCCTGAAACATTATAAAAGATGAAAAAGAGAATTATAAAAATCAAGGATGTCTCACAAATAGACACCTCTAAAATTTCTGTATACGATCTTAACAATCGATACGTTGACCCCATGGGCAATCTTTACGGTTTAAAATACAACCGTGCAGGAAGAAAAATTGAAATAATAAAGCTTGAAAGGGTACACACCAGCCAGACACGCCAGTATCAGAGAAAAATAGTCCAGAACAGGGAAAATGAAAATATTTATGAAACTGCCCAGACTGGAGAAAACAAAAACCTGGACAGCGATGACATTGATGATGACAAACTTTTTTTTGAACCTGATCCATTTATCGAAAAGGTAATAAATGATGCGGAGATACATAAAGAAAGAATTAACGGGATAATCATGAATATTAATGATTCAGGTATTTTCCCGAAAGAGAAAAAAATGGACTCCACTGAATTTGACGACATCTCACGAAGTCTTGATATTGAAGGTATACAGCAGCTTGAAAAACTGGACAGCTATTACAGGGAGCTGACAAATTATCCCAGGTCAATCACCTATTACCAGGCTAAAATTGACAATGACGGAAAAGACATGATTGATCTGCTTGCCGTAAGCAAGGACAGGACAATGAGATTTATTTTCCTCTATGAAATGTCTTCCTCCATAAAAAGAGTATACAACGGACTTTATAAGCTTATAAAAAGGCTTGATGATTTTACAGATTCAAAAAATCCTGATGAAATAACCGGAATTACGAAACAGCAGAAACAGTCATTTATTGACGCCCGTACCTCCATTGTAAACACCATAAACGACATTGATACAATTCTTAAGACAAACAATCTTCTTTACGATTACTCTCTAAATCCCGACAATTACTAAAAAGTACCGGAAACTGAAAACAAAAATCCCCCTTCTTTAAAACTACCTGAAGTATCAAAAATATAAGCACCCTTTACAGCAGCACCCTTTAATTCAAAATCAATGCTTAACCCTGCAGAAGATGCATCCATATAATCACCATGTATATCCCGGTAAATTCCGTAGTAAAAAACCGGTCCGGCGTATAAAAGCGAAGGGTACAGCTCAAGCTCAGCCTCCAGCCCGGCAGAGTTTTTCAAGTCTGATACAGAATAATCATCAAGCCGCCCTGGAAGGGAATTATCAAAAACATATTCTCTGAAAAGTCTCTCATCTTCCGTTGTCATAAAAAAGTAGTTTTTCAGAATAAGGGCAAACCTGCTGAAAAGAGAAAATGAAAAACGGGCTCTGGACCTAAACCTTAAATCTCCATTCCCCTCAATACTGTTGCCGCCTCCGCTTATTTCCATCAGAAAATTTTTTTTGTCACTCCTCTCCAGCACATAAGAACTGTTATCATAAATCACTCTTATACCGCTGAATAAAGAGAATTCCCTGGATTGTTCAAAATCATTATAGTCCTCCAGAATGTAATAATCCCCATTGATAAAAACCGCTGTACCAAAGGGCCCTGTATAATGGTAAAGGGCAGCTTCAGGAGAAAAAGACCTGCTTTCATACAATACATTACTGATGGAATAATCTCTGCTTTCTGTAACGCTTAGCCCGGTTAATAAATTCACGCTGTAAAAATTTCTGTTATAAAATAAACTGACATTTGAAACACGGGCATCCCTTTGTCCTAAACTGGAGTTAAGGGAAAGCTCTAAATAACCCTCTTCCCCTAAAATATACCAGGAAACTTCGGGAATAGTTCCGTAAATATTATCACCTTGAGCAGAAAAACGGAAACGATTTACAATTTTGACAGCATCGGCATTTATAACAATTTTGCCATTACTATCCCTCTCCAGAACCACATGAATATTGCTGTAACCGAATTCTGACTTTACTGATGCAATATTATTCTTTAAAACAAATTCATTGTAGGGAGAACCTTCTGAATAAATCCCGCTTCTAACTGCATCAGCATCACTCCCCCCCGTTCCTGATACATTAACAGTGGAAACTTCCGATTCATTGAAATAAAATTCTACTGTACCGTCACTTTTAATAAGGACCTTATCAATATAAAAAGCAATGTAGCCCTTTGAATGATAAATCCCTGTAATTTCAGCACTTACCCTTTTTACCCACTCCTCAGTTATTTCCTGTGAAGAAGGATATTCAATTCCGCTTAAATCAACAATACCGCTATAGCCATGATAGCTGACATCTTTAATTTGTGCTCCATTAAGAGGGAACGTAAAAATAATAATAAATAAAATAAAAAGTAATCCCTTAAATTCAGTTGTCATTAAAACTCCGAACCTGCATATTCTGCTTTATTTCAAATTTAAAACTGGAGGAATTAATTTTTTTATTTATAACAATATTGCTGTATTCAGTTAATGTTCTAACAGTACCGCCTGAAGTCCTTGCATGGACCTCAATTACTGAAGGGACAACGCCCGGCGGTCCAGGATAATTCCTGTCAGCATGGCCAGGTTGAGGACTCCTTCTTGGACTCATTACGTATATATCAAGAGCTTTATTTCCATTTATCTTTTTATAATCACTATATAATTCCTTAACAATCTCCCTGCCAGAGGAGTCGAGAAGATATTTTCTCAGAATATATTTACCTTCATAATCGGCCCAGACCCTGACTGTATTTTTATTTTTAAGTTTAATATCAAAAACATGTGCCCTGCTGAAAAAACCGTAATATTTTTTGCCCCTGTATGATAAGCGGAACAGGTCCTCCCCCTCTTCATAAACCCTCTTTAAAAACACCGGCAGGCTTTCATTATTCATATGTCCGCTTGCTGCGGAATAAACCACTTCTCTGTCCGGATAATACCAGAAAAGGCCTTTGCTGTTATTTATAACAATCTGCCTTGATGGGAAAATATAGTCAATGCGCATAAGTCCTGCTCCGGTTGCGCAGTATTCCCCGGTCATTCTGTAATATGATTTATCAGGATTAAAAATATGCTGCACAATTGAAGCCTCTATAGAGTTAAAAGCTGAATAATTATTTATTATTCTTTCCATTAAACGGTCTTCATCTGAAGAAAAAGCCTGGATATGAAAAAGAATAATTAGAATCATCCCTGCGGGAAATAATTTCATCTTCACCACCTTTATAATACGGAATAGTTACAATAACAGCCCGCGGTATTTGATCAAGATATTTTTTAATTGAGCATGGGCAGATGACTACGCTTAATTATTGCAGCTTATAAATTATTTTCCTTGAAAAAAATCCCCTCTCTGCTGACCTGTAATTGAATGAATGTTAAAATAATTATGTGTACACAATAATAAATAAAAAATGATAATGAATCCTGATTATCCATCATTAATGGTTGAATATGATTTTAAAAACAATAAGTGATCTTTTCTCTGCATCAGATGAATTCAAAGGGATAGAAAAACATCCCCACCACCCTGCTGCTATTGAAGGAATCTCCCCCGGGGCATTCCCCCTGATAATATCATCTTTCTTTAACAGACATATGGGGCAGACACTTGTTGTTGTGGAAACAATACAGCAGCTTAATGATATATACCTGGATCTCTCCTGCTATGTAGATGATAGTTATCTTTTCAAATTTCCCTCATGGGAAACAATACCCTATGAGTTCATGTCCCCGTCAGAAACAACAGAAAGGGACAGAATAACAGCTATTTACCGGATAATATCAGAGCAGCCTGCAATTATTATTGCAACAATGGAATCCCTTACAAGAAAAATTCCTCCAGTCTCTTTTTTCCTGAAAAAAGGACTTACTCTTTCGATAAATGAAGACTACCCCTTTGACGATATAATTGAAACTCTTGTACAATACGGCTACTCCAGAGAAACAAGGGTGGAATCATTCGGACAGTTTTCCGTAAAAGGTAGTATTATTGATATCTACCTCCCTTCACTTGAAAATCCTGTAAGGCTTGATTTTTTTGGTGATACACTTGAATCAATAAGAGAGTTTGACATAAACTCCCAGGTTTCAACAGGTAATGGACTCCCTGAAGAAGTAACTATCTTTCCCAGAAGAGAGCTTATACTCTTTGAAAGTGAAAAAGTCAGACTCCGCGAATATCTGCGGGAAAATACCCATGAATCCATGGATCTTCCTGATGAATTAAAAAAATGGCTCAGTGATGAGAGCTATACCATAGACAGGATTCCCGGGATTGAAGATTTTTTCCACAAAATAACAGGAAGCGATACAATAGAAAGTTATTTTAATGAAGACTATGCTGTTTTTATGCTGGAGACCAGCAGTATTACAGCCGCCTTTGACAGGATGGAAAAAAATTTCACAGACCTTTATCACAAACAGAAAAAAAATCTTCACTGTCTCCCCCCTGAAGAACTAATCTGCCGGCAGACTCTGGCCGTTACTGAAAAACGGGCTTTTTCTCTCCAGACCTTTACAACAACCACTGATGCCCTGACATGGAACATAAAAAGTATACCCGGATTTCAGGGCAAAATAAAAACAGTGCGGGACGAACTTGAAGCACGGATAAGTGAAGGATATAAAATAATAATGACAACATCCTTTGAAGGACAGGCCAGACGACTGGCTGATCTTTTCATTGATTTCAATCCCCATTACAATTTTGAATCCTGTGACCCGGAATCGCCTTTTAACATTGTAATCTCTCCATTAAACAGCGGCATAGATATATCGGGAATAAAAACACTTATACTTACTGACCATGAAATTTTCGGAAAAAGCTACCGGAAAAGGCGATTCTTTAAAAACAGGTCATCCCGCCCCATAGACACCTTCCTTGACCTGAAGCCTGGAGATTATGTTGTACACATCAACCATGGTATAGGAACCTTCTCCAGCATAGAAAGAATGGCTGCCGGAGGTGTTGAACGGGATTTTATTGTAATTGAATATGCTGACAGCGACAAGCTTTACGTTTCACTTGACCAGATAAATTTTGTCCAGAAATACATCGGAATAGATGGACGAAAGCCGCGCATAGATTCACTTGGCCGGAAATCATCCTGGAACAGGATAAAGGAAAAAGTCCAGGGAGCAGTTGAGGAGATTGCAGGTGAACTTATAAAAATTTACGCTCAAAGAAATTCTCTTAAAGGGTTCAGGTTTCCGCCTGATACAAGATGGCAGGAGGAATTCGAATCTCAGTTTGAATTTGAGGAAACCCCGGATCAGATTACTGCAATTGAGGATGTAAAGGATGACATGGAGAAGGACAAACCCATGGACCGGCTTGTGTGCGGTGATGTGGGGTTCGGGAAAACAGAGGTAGCAATAAGAGCGGCATTCAAGGCAGTAATGGCAGGGAAGCAGGTTGCCATTCTTGTTCCCACAACTGTACTGGCCATGCAGCATTTTGAAACATTCAAAAAACGGTTCTCAGGATATCCTGTAAACATTGAAATGATGTCAAGGTTCAGAACCAGAAGCGAAATCACAGCAATTAAGAAGAAACTGGCTGACGCTGAAATTGACATAGTAATAGGTACACACGCTATACTTGCCAAAGATATGAAAATTAAAAATCTTGGCCTGCTTATAATTGACGAGGAGCAGCGCTTTGGAGTAAAACACAAAGAGGAGCTTAAACGCTTCAGGGTAATGGTTGATGTCCTGACACTATCCGCTACACCCATTCCAAGGACACTCCACATGTCCATGGCCGGGATAAGAGACCTCTCAATAATTGCTACACCGCCGGAAAACCGGCTTCCCATAGAAACTTATGTAATCGAAGAGAACCCCGATATACTGAGGCAGGCTATTCTTAATGAAAAAGCCCGGGGCGGACAGGTCTTTTTTGTGCACAACCGGGTGCAATCCATTGACACACAGATGGTAATACTCTCAAAACTTGTTCCGGAAGCCACCTGCTGCGTAGCTCACGGGCAGATGAATGAGCATGAACTTGAAGAGGTCATGATCGATTTCATGAACCGGGAATATGACATACTGATAAGTACAACAATAATTGAATCCGGCCTTGACATGCCGAATGTGAATACAATAATAATAAACAGAGCCGACACATTCGGCCTGTCTCAATTATATCAGCTGAAAGGGCGTGTGGGCAGATCCATAAAAAAAGCCTATGCCTATCTGTTCTATCCGCGCCACACCAGTCTCTCTGAAGAAGCCCAGAAAAGACTTAAAGTAATAGCTGAATATTCAGACCTGGGAAGCGGATTTAAAATCGCCATGAAGGACCTTGAAATCCGAGGCGCAGGGAATATCCTTGGCCGCGAACAGTCGGGAAGCATAATGGAAGTAGGATTTGACCTTTACTGCCAGATGCTGGAAGATGCGGTTAAAACACTCAAAGGTGAAGAGGTTAAACCTTATTTCCGGACATCTGTATTTATGAGGTCTGATTTTTTTATCCCTGATACCTATATTGCAGATGACAGACAGAAAATTGAATTTTACAAAAGATTTGAATCCTGTGAAACTATTGATGAGGTTGACAGCCTTGAATCGGAACTCATTGACAGATTCGGGGTTCAGCCCCCGGAAGTAACAATGCTTGTAGAACTAGAAAGAGTTCGCGCACTTGCATCAGCGCTTATGATTGATGAAATTCTTGAGGATCAGAATAAAATAAACATTAAAATTACATCCTCCTGCCTTATCTCTGCAGAGAAACTGATTGAGCAGATTTCATCTGATACAAGATTAAAAACAGATCCCAAAAATCCGGAAAACCTGATTTTCAGGCTTCTTGCAAAAAGTCCTGAAAAAAAACTGGCAGAGCTGAAAAAATGGTTGCAACAATTCCCCTGATTAAGGCTATATTTAAAAAAATTAAAAAATCTCCTAAAATTTAAAAAATAAGGAAAGCGCAATGAAAACACGAGTATTAATTCTATCTCTCCTATTGTCACTATCTTCAGTTATTTTTATTTCATGTAATAATACTTCAGGAGAATGGGCTGCAAAAGTTGACGGTAAAGTAATTTCTATTGAAGAATTTAATAAATATTATTATACACAAAATAAGATGATGGCTAATGTAGATTCTAACGAAGATGTTGACAGACTGGCCAATGATCCTGCTTATGCAAATCATCCCTTTCTGAACAAATCTAACTTCCTTGATCACCTGATTGCCCAGAAACTTATATACAACAAGGCAATGAATGATAAATCAATTGATAAGGATGAACTTAATACCATTCTTGAAATTACTAAAATTCAGACTGCTTCACAGTATTATCTGGGTAAAAAGCTCAAAGACCAGATTAAAGTTAGCGAAGAAGAAGTTGCCGATTTCTACAACAAAAACAGAAGACAGTTTGCCGGAAGAACTGCTAATGAAGCAACAGCATACATAAGACAGCAGATTCTGTCCTATAAATCAAGACAGGAAGCAAACCAGTATGTTATGGAACTGGTAGCAGAGAGTGAAGTAAAAAAAGAAGGCTTAAAAGAATATCTGGCAAAAACAAAAAAATCAGCTGACACTGAAAACAAAGAAGAGAAAAAAGAAGATACTGACAAGTAAATACAGATAATCAATGGGCGTTCCTGCACTAATGCAGAGAACGCCTTAATCTGCCCCTTCCTTTCAATCAATAATGATCTCCACGGACACTTTTCACTGCAAATACTTTAAAATTACACACTCTGTATATGGACAGTCATAACAGATCTCCTTTTTTTAAAGAAACCGGGTAATAAATACTGATAAATATCGTTTAAAAATAAATTTAATATTGACTAATTAGATAAATTTATACTATAATACAATATAAACAATTATTAACGAGGTAGTTCAATGCTAACCAGAAACTTAATAAAAAATATACTTTATATTGTTATCATCTCAGTTTTCTTTATATCCTGCAGTACTAAAAAAGGACTGATCTACACATCTTCAAAACTGGCTCAGAATTCCAAGGTAGGAGTTGTTATTGATTCACCTAACAACCTTAAAAATGCTGTTCTTGCGACTTTCATGAAACAGGGCCTGCGGGTTAAAGCTTTCAATGCTTCCGACCTCTATACATTTACAGATATTTATGATATTTCAGACATGAAAAAGCTCTCCTACAATGCTGTAGATGAAACTGTTCCGACTGTATCAACATATGAAAAAACCTATGACAACATCTACAAACTTCATGTTTACAACTTTGAACTAAACAAAGCATCAACCCTTCAGCAGATCAGATCTGACTGGGATGTTGATTTTCTAATAGTTCTGGATCTTAAAGACTGGGAACATGTAAGCTGGGCCAGAGTTATAAACCTGCGAACCCTTGATATTGAGTATATCGAAAATTATCCGACAAAATATAACGATAATGTTGAAACTATAGTAGCTCATTTTGCGAAAAACATTATAGGCAGATGAAAAAAAATACTCTCATTCATTTAATTACCCTGCTTATCTGTTCCGCTTTCTGGGTCACTTCCATACCGGGCTATACAGAGGTAATAGGAACGGATTCTCCTGCTGCTCTTGAAAGTGCAGCGCTTAAAGGTGCCGGAACAATAGCTGTGGGAAATTTTATCAATATATCATCCAACAGCAGCTATGATTACCTTGAATCTATTCTACCTACTGCTCTTGCAGGCTCACTTGATTCAAAATACAGAATAAACACAATAAAGCCAAGAGAAATTGAAGAAATAATTAAAAATAAACTTCAAAGAGATTATACAGAGCAGGATCTTTATAATATTTCTTCACAAATAAAAGCAGAATACTTTGTTTTTGGGACCTTTGAACCTCAAAGCGGAAACAGAATTAAAACTGTTATAAACATCTACAAAGTCAGCTCATCAAATATTTTCACCTTCACAGATATCGGTTTTCTTGAGGTGGAACTGTTTAGACTAATAGATAAATTATCTTTGCACGTAAAAAATATTACTGATCCTTCAATGCTTTATCAAAGTGAAAATATTCGTAAAAACTCACGTCTTGCAGTCTTAACGAATATTGAAGGTGAATACCTTAATTCAATATATTATGAAATTCTCAGCCGTGGCCACAAGCTTAATTCGTTTCAGGGACACAGCATTTACAGTAATTTAAGCAGTGAGGACATTAATAAATTTTATTATATAACTACCAATAACGCATCATATAGACGAATATATTATCCGGATGATATTAAACTAATCCACGGAACATGGTCAGGACCCGATTATTACAAAGACCTGAAAAACAAACAGAAACTATATGAAAAATATACCGTAAATTTTAACAGCACCGGGCAGAAAATATTTGCTGAAATAAATAAATCAGCACCCGGTGAAATTGACTATCTGCTGATTATAGGTTTTAATGACAATAGAAATGAGGCCTGGATCAGATGTGTAAACCTTCAAACCGGCAATATGATCTTTACAGCTTCAGCTATTTCAGGATCATCAGTAGGAGATATTACAAAAAAAATTATGGCAACCTTATACGGCAGCTGAGCAGGATGAGTTTGATATAAGCTGCATTATAATTCATCTCTTTAACTTTTGTTTTTTATACCATTCTTCCTTACCGAATAATTTCTCTTCACAGCTTTCACATAACCCATGGGAAAAATCAATAAATATCACACACCTACTTTTTTCTAAAGATAACTTCTGCCTCTTCCTGACGGCCGGCTTTTTTATATATCCGGATAAGTGATAATTTCACATTCTGATCTCTTCGATTCGCATGATAAGCCCTCTCCATAAAAGACGCTGCTTCAGATAATTTACCGGAATTTTCCAGAACAAGCCCCAGATAATAATAAATTTCAAAGCCGGTAAACCCGTTATTATAGGCATACATAAGTCTTTCAAGCGCTTCACTGTTCCTTTCACCATGGTAAAGTGAGGCCCCGTAATAGAATGACATATTAACATCAGAGATCATAACTCCCCTGTCATAAAATAATCTGATATCACCATAATGATCATTCCGGAAAAGAATCCGCACAACGTGTACAACCTCCCTCCCCTGAGGTATTACCCCATTTAGAGAAGATGCAAAAAGTTCAGCTCCCGCCAGTTCACGCCCAAGCTTTATATAATTTAAACCGGCAATCTGTTTCAGTCTATAATCTTCATTGTAAA
>CAYYKZ010000072.1:0-10444 GCA_964468455.1 uncultured Leptospirales bacterium
GCTTCTTTTTTATAACGATAATAAATATATTTTTACTAAAGCTGCAATGAGGGCTGTAGATAAGGTATCGAATATAAGAAATTATCCGGAAAAAGATACAAACTGGAAAGTAGTACCTAACGTATTAAAATTAATATTAAATGAAGATGTGAATTTTATAGATAAAGGAATTATCGAAAAGTAGGGGATTTTTATAAAAGCTGCAGTAATACTTGGCCCTACAGCAGCCGGCAAAAGCAGGATTGCTTTAACTATTGCGGATTTTAATTATAGCATTGTTTCCGCAGATTCTGTTCAGGTTTACAGATTTCTCGATATAGGCAGCGGAAAACCTGATAAGGAAGAATTAAAGAGGGTTAAGCATTACCTTATAGATGTTGTTGATCCGGATTACAGCTTTAATGCTGGTGATTATACTAAAATGGCTGGAAAAGCCTGTGAATCAATTAAAGCAGATGGAAGAATACCGCTTTTTGTAGGAGGTACCGGACTTTATATTGATTCCTTTTTTAAAGGACTGTCAAATATTCCGGAAATTGACGATTCCGTGAGGAATAAACTTTTCGAAGAAATTGAAAAGAATGGAAGCTCGCTGCTTTATGACGAATTGAAAATGGTTGACCCTGAGTTTGCCGGCAGGATCCATCCAAATGATTCTCAGAGAATCATGAGGGGGCTTCAGGTTTACAGAGGTACTGGAAGAAGCCTGTCGTCATTTTATATGGAGCGGCTTGGAGTCGAGACTGACGAGACACTTTATATTGGAATAGCACCTGATAAACAGGAGCTGCATAAAAGTATAGAATTAAGGGTGGACATGATGCTGTCCATGGGGTTTATTGAAGAAGTTGAAAGACTTAGGTCTATGGGATATTCTCCGCAGCTTCCTTCTATGAGAACCATTGGATATGCGGAAATAAATGATTTTCTGGATGGATTTCTGTCATATAAAGATGCTGTTGATAAGATAAAGGTATCTACAAAAAAATATGCAAAAAGACAGATGACCTGGTTCCGGAGAAATAAAAAAATATCATGGTTTATGCCGGCAGAAGTTAAAAAAATTAGACAAAAAATTGAGAACTGGTTAAATTATTAAAAAGGGGTTTTATTATGGGTAAGCAGGTAGGCAATTTACAGGACATTTTTCTAAATGCAACAAGAAAGAACAAAATCGAAATAACACTTTTTCTTATGAATGGTGTCCCTATTAAAGGGAGAGTGTTAAGCTTTGATAATTTTACAATATTAATCGAAG
Source organism: uncultured Leptospirales bacterium (assembly GCA_964468455.1). Lineage (GTDB taxonomy): Bacteria > Spirochaetota > UBA4802 > UBA4802 > UBA5550 > JBBAGC01. The sequence continues at coordinate 1,259 of CAYYKZ010000072.1, forward strand.
TTGATAAAAAGCAGAACCTTATTTACAAGCATGCAATATCAACAATGGTGCCCAGTAAACCGGTTTCATTCAGGGATGATGAAGAAGTATAAATGATGAAGGTTAATTTATGTTAAGTCTGATTAAAACTGTTATAAGGATACTTTTTTTAACAGCAATTGTATATACAGTTCTTTTGACTTTTTATGTTCTTGATGATGATCACTTGGGGATTGTCCGTGATGCAGATGATGATCGTGTAATTTATTTGTTTAATGATAAGTATAACTTTGTCTGGTATGGTTTTACACCATGGCTTTATAAAATTGATAAAATTCCTGTACATTATAGCACTTCTGTTGAAATTGATATTTCTCTTTCACCCTGGGCGGATGAACGCTCCGGGTCTCTGGATATAAAGATTCCTCTTGAGATGTCGTATAGAATTGATCGGGATATGCTTCCGGAAACTTCTTTTTTTCAAAACAGCAGCAGCAGAAGAGATTATATTGTTAAAATCGGGAGAGAAGTATGCTCTTTCGTTCTGAAAAAATATATAGAACCGGATTATAAAAGGCGTGAGATAGAGCGTAATGAGGAGATACTTCTGAATGCTGTAAAATCGGGACTTTCCAATGATTTGAAAAAAAACGGGATTATAGTTGAATCAATTCAAGGGACAGGCTCATTTATTCTTCCGGCCTTTGCACTTTATCGTGAAGCTATGATTAAGGATAGGGAGATAAAAGAAATTGCTTTCCGTAATAAGATTCAGGAGATGCATCTGAAAAACAGCCTGGAAAAGGATAAAATATCTTCTGAAGCTTATTATGAAAAATTAAGCAGAATTGGGGATATGATAAGAAATAATCCTGAAATTTTGAAATATATTTATATTGACAAATTAGCTGGTAATATAAAGGTTATAATATCATCTGAAAAAAATGCAATGCCAGTGATCTTCGGGCAGGATCAGGACGTAAAAGATTCTGATTTGAAAAAAGAGATTGATAACCTCAGATGAGGTAGAGAATATGAAGCTATAATTAAAAAGGAGTTGTTTTATGCCCTGTGGTAAAAAAAAGAAAAGAAAGAAGATAGCAAATCATAAAAGAAAGAAGAGAAGAAGACAGAATCGTCACAAAAAAAAGTAACTTAATCTTAAATTTCTAAAGAGATTGGCTCAAGTTGCCAATCTCTTTTACTATTAAGGGGATTTTTTTAATGCCTGAAGCCAGAAAAATACAATTTGCCTGGAAGAGGCGGCCGTCAGAGATCAGGGGGTATGAAAGGGCTTTGTATACCACTCTTGATAATGGTGATTATATCCGTATTGATTATAATAATGGTGACCAGAGGGCAAGGCTTTATGTTGAAGTGAATGATGAGAACGGAGCTTCTTATTATTCAATCATCAGTCAGGGAAGGGTTACTCTGGAGCGAAACAGCTCCGGCAAATCTACACGTGTAGCTGAAGTTCTAAAAGAACGGGCTTCTGAATTTTCCACAATACCTAACAGTGATGTTGTTAAACTTATCGCAAATAACTACGGGATAAGGGATGGAAACGATAAGGGTGATTCGGAAAAGGAAAAACAGAGGCAGAAAGAACTTGATGAAACCAGAAAAAAGTACTTCCGAAAAGGGGAACTTAATCCCTACTCGTATGATGATTCACAGGATATTGCAGGAAGCAGATTTACATTTGTAGATTTATTTGATTCCGGAACCGGTATAATTCTTGGGGGAGTATTTTTTTTACTAAATCAGTACAGTTTTCTTGCCCTGGGAGCAACTTTAGCATTATGGGGAATTCTAGTCGGACTTTTTGATATTGTTATTAGAAACCGGGAACCCCTCTTCCTTAAAATTCTTGCTTTTCTTGGTGCAGGAACTGTTATATACATATATGGATATTTCTATATTTGAACAATATACAAATATCTGTTTCATTTTTAATTCATGACAATTTATATTTCTTCATTGCTGATAGTCTAAACTGCTTTTAATAGTATGAATACTGATTAAAGTAGTGCTATATTATTCTTTTAAAGATATTTTTTTCTTGAAATCTTTTTATAATTGTTTTTATATAATATATAATATCTTTTCAGATCAGAAAAATTTTTAAGGTCAGGAATTAACACATGCACCAGAAAGTAGCAGATGTAACCACATCTTCACAGATAGTTTGCTTTAAAATAGGAACCGAGGAGTATGGAATAGATATTCTCCAGGTTCAGGAAATTCTTAAAGTTCCTAAAATCACAAAACTTCCTAAATCCATGGCACATGTGCTTGGAGTAATTGACCTGCGCGGAAAGGTTATTCCTATAATTGACCTGGGCAAGAAGTTCGGTATTGTTGCTGATCTGAGTAACTCCAGCAGGGCAATAGTTGTAGACATTAGCGGGAAACAGGTTGGGCTTGCAATTGATTCAGTAAGCCATGTCACAAAGGTTGATTCAAATGATGTTGAACCTCCTCCTCCTGTAGTTAAGGGTATTTCAGGGAAATATATTGTAGGTATAGCAAAGCTGAAAACCGGTTTTATTGTAATTCTTGATATAAATCAGATTTTTTCTACTGAAGAAATTATGTCAATATAGAGAGGCTGTCAGTAAGCTGCTATAAGAATTGTTTCTATTTCATTTGCTGAAAGAGGCCTCGGTGTATTAGATACAAAGGGGTAAGTACAGGCAAGGTTTGCTATATTTTTAAAGAGATTCTGTGAAATATTGTAGCTTGAAAGACGCTGAGGAATGTCAATATCAATCTCCAGTTTCCTTACAGCTTCTACAGCTTTAATGGCTGCCTCAATTACTGTAATATCCTTTATTTCCTCACCCATTACTTTTGACATTTGAACATACTTCCCCGGAGATGTTGTCAGATTAAATTCCATTATGTGCGGTATCATCATTGATACAGCCGCATCTACCTCAATATTAGAGTGGGAAGCTATTGCCAGCGCTATTGCCAGTGAAACAGAAAGAAAAGATACAGAAAAAGCGATTCCTGACATTACAGATGATGTTGACAGGTAAAGCCTGGGTACTGGATTTTGAGGTTCCTTGTATGTCACAGGAAGGTTCCTGAATATAAGGTCTATTGATTTTAATGCATATATGTTTATTATATCATTATTCATTGTGGAAATAACTGATTCAGTTGCCATTGCAAGTGAACTGGTTGATGTCATTAACAGCCTGTTTTCAGAGGCTTTAAGACTAAGGTCTGGATCAACAATTGTAGCTTTAGGATAAAGATCTGTGTTGTAATATGTCCTCATTGTATTCTGGTGAATTTCTTTAATGTAAAACATGGGGCTTATTTCAAAGCCGAATGAAGGGTAAGCCGGCATGGTTATAAGGTTAACAGGTGAATTAAGCCTATCTCTGGTGTCAAAGAGATCATAACAGAAAATAAAGTTTGATAATAGTAGAGAAACAGCTTTTGCGCAGTTCAGGGAATCAGCTCCGCCGAATCCGATAATAAGATCGCATCTGGTCTTTTTTATAAATGATACTGCAAGGTCGATGTCTTCTGTAGTGGGGGAGGCGGGAATCTGGTCATAAATAATACAGCCAAGCCCCTGGCTTTTTAAAGATCGGTATATTTCCGAAAGAGATTCATGGTAAATTTCAAAATCAGCAGTTGTCACGACAATAACAATTCTTGATCCGAATTTAGAAACAATCTCAGAGGTTTTTCTGCTTATAGACTGCTTTATGTAAATTTCAGTTGGAAGATGAAATTCCGGTAAAATATAGCCGTCCAATTTATTCCTTCCTTGGTTAATTGATATCTCTATCTGGCAGACCGAACCTTATAGGATCGAAACTTTAATTTCTATCCGCCTGAGAAAGATATTATCTGCTAATCTGCAATAAAAAAGGCGGACATAATATTATCTCCGCCTTCCGGTAATAAAGAAAAATAATTAAATATCAGGTTTTATCTCAGCAGAAAATTTGCAATTTTATCTGCTACCATCTCAAGCATTTGATTGTTGTCAAAATCGTATGTTCCATTGTCGATCTTGGCTTTGATTTCTTTTACACGTTCGGCTCGAATATCCGGAGTTTCTTTAATTATCTGTATATTCCTGGCTGTTTCAGCTGCCTGTTTCCCTTCAGTGGAAATCTGTATAGAATCTCCCCTTGCATCCTCTTTTTTACCGGTAACAGGCTTGCTCTTTTTGGTTTCAGCAATATTATTAATGTTTCCTATTTTATCGATTACCATAGTTAATAACCCTTCTTTTTTCTAATATAATTATCGGTTTTTTTTGTCAAATCTTTAATCATTTAATTAAATATATGGTAATTAGTGGTTTTATTAAACTTTTTTAAAAAATAAAGCCTAAACCGCCATAAATGCCTGACATTTTAATTGGTTCATCCTTATAAAAGATTCTTTTGTGAATTAATCCGGCTTGAATCACTATTGGTGATAATTTATAATTAAGATAGAGAGTGCCGTTATAATAGGGATCCTTTGAGGATGTTTCCAGCCCCGGATTCATCAGGGGATCTGCAGGGTTCATTACTATTTTACTTTCCATCAGACCTCCTCCCGCAGAAAGACCGATTGAAGCATTATTGCTGAAATTGTATTCCAGATGTCCGCTTAAAAATGCACCTTGAAAATCAGCCTGATAATAATCAATAAAATCTTTATCCTTTGAATCAGTCTGAATATAGTCATAGGTTAATGACAAAGCAAACCATGACGTGAAATTATACTTAATATAAGGACTTGCAAAATACGTATCATTATAAAAATCATTCCACGGGTTTTGAATAAAAAGATATCCGGAGTCAACTCCTGCTGATAATCCATTAAGAAAAGAGTAAAAAGTAAGAAATGGTGAAGGCCTGAATCTTTCCCTGTCGAGTGCAGCCATAATTTCGATATTTTTTACTGTTTCTTCAGCTATCGCATCAGTTGTTTCCTTAAAAACAACCCCCAGCTCACTGCTTTTATGCTGGAATGTATAAATATCGTGACCTCTGGCATTAAATATTGTTACTGTTACTGTTAATGTACCTTCAACAATTGAGCATTCTCCTGAAACAATATAGTCCGCTCTATTTTCTTCCGCATGATTAATCAGATTTTTAATATGACTTATTCGCTCTTCCTCATCAGAAAAATTGTTTTTTATTTCCAGGGTATCATATTTTCTTTCAGCAACATAAGCGAAATCACTGCTTATATTTTTGGCAAGAGTCTGAGGAATAATGAATGAATAGTACTGAAATTTTTTTAAATTTTCGGGATTAACCGGATTATCTGTATTGGTGTCCGGTTTGATATAATTAAAATTATAAATTATTATTCTGTTTTTATCCGGTTCTTCCCTGATTTCATCAGACTGAGCTGCAAACGGAAAGAGTATTACAAGTGTCAAAAAAAGTATTTTTATCTGTTTTTTTCCCATTTTTCCGGTTCTGTTTATTATTTTATGGATGCTGTATATTTATCGGCAATAACATGCCCGATAATTATTCAGATAATCTACGTTAAACATGATTCTTAAATTACGTAAATGTCAATGTATTTTTTCAGGTTGAATATTCAGCATTTATTTTTACATATTCGTATGAAAGGTCAGATGTTAGAATAGATGCTTCTCCACTGCCAAGTCCTATATCAATAAATATGGTGTAGGAATTCTGTTTGAGAATTTCCTCCAGTTCGCTGTAGTTTACATCCATAGTTACTCCATTTTTAAACAGAGCTTTGTCTTCTATCTTTATAGTCAGCTGTTTTTCATCTACATCTGCACCGGAATATCCTGCAGCACAGGCAATGCGCCCCCAGTTTGGATCATTTCCAAAAATGGCGGTTTTAACAAGTAGGGATTGGGAAACAGATTTTGCAATAAGTCGGGCATCTTTGTTATTAGAGGCTCCGGTTACATTGATTTTTACAACTTTTGTAACTCCTTCTCCGTCGAACATGAGTTTTTCTGCAAGATCATATAAAAGTAATTCAAGGGATTTTGAGAAAACCTCCAGATCTTCTGCTTTTGTCAGAGGAGCAATATCTGCAGGGGAAAGAATTATTGCAGAGTCATTTGTTGATGTGTCTCCATCAATTGTTATGGAATTGTAGGTTTTATTTACAGCCTCTTTAAAAATTATATCAAGATCATTTTTCCTGACAGGGGCATCTGTTATGATGAAAGATAGAAGTGTAGCCATATCAGGTGCAATCATCCCGGAACCTTTAGCTGTTCCGGCGCTCGTATATTCATTACCATATGAAGATGAAAAGCGGACCGAGCAATATTTAGGAACAGTATCTGTTGTCATTATTGCCTCTGACACTGATGTACCCATGGAAGGTGACAGCTTTGAAATAAGTTCCTGATGGGACTGGAGCATTTTTTCAATAGGGAGCTGACGGCCTATTATCCCTGTTGATGCCATTAGAATATTTTCGGGCTTAGCATTAAGTTTCGCGGATATATCATCTGTAAGGATTAAAGTGTTTTTATAACCTTCATCACCAGTGCAGGCATTTGCATTTGTCGCATTTATTAGAATAGCTTTTATTGGATTATTTATCCGTTCTCTGCATATTTTTACCGGTGCGGCAAAAATTTTATTTGTTGTAAAAAGGCCGGCAGCATTGCAAAGTCCTTCAGAGGCAATGATTGTGTAATCAAGTCTGTTTTCATATCTTATTCCGCATTTTATTGAGGAAAAAGTATAACCTTTAACGTTTTCAAGACCGCCTTCTATTTTTTTCATTGATGGAATCCTTATTAATGAAATATGATTAAATCTTTATTTTCCTGCCATTTCCCGGTATAAAATGTTCTAACTCCTAGGCTTCAAAAGCCTGTGAGGTAATAAAAACAACATTATTGTATAAAAGAACAAATTTTATGATTTATTTATGAACGTAATCAGAGAATGATGTTTGCCCTAAAACAGCAATAAATTTTTTAAAATAATTGAAAGTAAAAATTAATATGTTATATTGAATATCAGCAACGGGTTAAATAATAATCCATGGAAGGTAAGCTTTTTTTATACAGATAAATTATTTACATTGACAACTTTTATGTTTAATATCTATTCTATTAAAAAAAGCAGCAGTTTTTTCTTTCCAGGCTTTTATATAATAAATGGTTTCAGACTTCCGGGATAATTTAATATTGATTATGAAAGTAAAAAAGAAAAGGTTTAAAGTGAAGATTGATATAATTGAGCACGGGAAGATCACAATAGTTAAATTACCCAGAAATTTTTATATTGGTAATATCGTAGATATTGAAGAAGTCTGGGATAAACTTGTCACAGGGATGCCTGAGGTGGTTGGTTTTGACTGCGAAAGACTTGAATTTATAGATTCATCCGCAATTGGTACACTTGTTAAGTTTTTCAATAATTCAGTAAAAAAAGATATTAAAATGTTTGTTTTCGGCCTTAAAAAGGATCTCCTCAAAATATTTGAAACCACAAAAATTGACAGGGTAATGTCAGTGGTTTCTAAAGAATACTTTGAAGATGAGTTCCTCAAATAAGCAGTTAATATAAAAATGATAATATAGTGAAATTGCCTCTCAGAAAAATATTAATCATATTCTCCATTCCCTCTCTTTTTTTCTTCTGTTTTTTAATGATTATGTGTACTCCTCCTCATTCAAGAATTACTTCTTTATCGCTTCCTGCAGGGAAAAGAGGGGATATTATCCGTACTGCTGAAAAGTTTATCGGCACAAAGTACCGATACGGAGGTTCTGACCCGCGCGGTTTTGACTGCTCAGGCTTTACCTCCTATGTTTTTAAACAGCATGGCTTTGTTATCCCCAGGGGTGCAGGAGCACAGTTTGAGGAGGGGAAGAGGGTTCCTATCAATAGAGCAAAGCCGGGGGATCTGGTTTTTTTCCGTATTTCCGGTTCAAATATTTCTCATGTGGGGATTTATGGGGGGAATTTCAGGTTTATTCATTCTCCAAGTACAGGGAAAAGGGTCAGGTATGATGATATCCGGAAAGAATACTGGCGTACCAGATATGCAGGAACAGTAACTTTTTTTAAATAATTCACTGCTTTAAGGTAATCATCTGCCCTTTTTTTGTATTTTTATTCTTTTTACAACAATGACAATCGCAATTATCTGTTTATAAAAAAGTTATGGAATAAACTTTTTATAATATTATTTGTTGACAGAATTCTATATGGGTGTTATTTTTCTATAGATATTAAGAATCTGGAGAATTATGCGGATCGGAATTTATCCCGGGTCTTTTGATCCTTTAACATATGGGCATCTCGATATTATCGAGAGGGCATTGAAAGTATGTGATAAACTGGTTGTTGGTATCCTTGTTAACAGCTCAAAAAATTCTTTATTCACAGTTGAAGAAAGAATTGAAGTCATAAAAGAGTGTTGCAGGGGTTTTAATACAATAGACGTAATATCATTCGGTGGCTTACTTGTTGATTTTTGTAAAGAAAATGAAGTCAATTTTATTATTAGAGGTCTAAGGGCTGTTAGTGACTTTGAATATGAAATTACTATGGCTTCAATCAATAGACGACTTGCCCCGGATGTGGAAACCATTTTTCTTATGGGAAGAGATGAAAACCTTTTCGTTTCATCGAGTCTTGTTAAGGAAGTGGCCAGTTTTCGTGGTGATATTTCAACGCTTGTCCCCCCATTAGTTGCTTCCAGAATCCAGCAGAAATTCAATTTTTAATATCCTGCTGCAGCGTTTTTTTAAGCTGTAACTGACATGATACCTATGTGTATCGTTAAAATTTTTGAAAACAGTCAAAGGGTTATTCGTAACCTTAAAAAACGCGTTAGGGAGGATCAAAATGTTGTTAACTATAGTTTTAATAATAGCTCTCCCTGTTGCTGGAATCTTAGGGTATGCCTTAAGGGCGTATTTTGGCAGGATAAAACTGAATTCAGCAGAGGCTAAATCTCATAGAATAATACAGGATGCTTTAAAAGAGGCTGAAACCAAAAGAAAGGAGCTGCTCATTGAAGCCAAGGATCAGCTTCTTAAGGAGAAAAACCTTCTTGAAAAGGAAATGAGAGAGAGAAGGCAGGAACTGCAGGTATCTGAAAAGAGGCTTATCCAGAAGGAGGAAGCCCTTGATAGCAGAATGGAAGAGATTCAGAAACAGGAAAAAATACTTACTGCCAGGGAGCAGGAGGTAAAAGAGAGAGGAGAAG
>CAYYKZ010000073.1:0-955 GCA_964468455.1 uncultured Leptospirales bacterium
TTACTGCAGAGGCATAATTACCGCTGGAACATCCCAGGTCGTAAATCATTGTATTATCCCTGTAAAACCTGGATGTGAGGAGGGCCTGATTTTTTATTATTTCATTATAAAAAGGGACTGACCTTTGTATCATGTCATCAAAAACACTGGCAACAGTGTCATTGAATTCAAATGGGCTCTGTTCGGGGAAATTTAAAAAAATATCATCTTTTTTCATTTGTTTTATCTCTACTTGTTTTGTTATGATGGAGTTTTCATGATTTTAAAATATCGTTAATTATAATACCCGCAGCAGTCAGTCCGAAAATTCCCGGCATATATGAAATGCTTCCCTGTACATTTTTAGTTATGCCGCTTTCATCTGCCTCTGTTCCAAGCGTATGCAGATTCTCCCTGGAATAGATGCATCTTACACCGCTGGTTATGCCCGCGGCTTTTAGCTTTTTCCGGATAGTCCTGGCAAGGGGGCAGTAATCGGTTTTGCTGATATCACTTACGGTAACACCGGCAGGTGAAAGCCTGCTTCCGGCTCCCATTGACGATACAAACATGATTCCTCTTTTGTATAATTCACATATAAGCGCAGTCTTTGAATTTATTTCATCAATGGCATCTATTGCATAATAGCTGCTGTAATCCCATGGGACTGTTTCTGCAATATTTTCAGGAAGGAGCCGTGTCTTTATTATGATTATTTCCGCTCTGCTGTTAATATTTTTTATTCTTTCACTGGCAACATCGGTTTTATATTTCCCCATGGTGGACTTAAGTGAAAGGATCTGCCTGTTTATGTTAGATGGCGACACAGTATCATAATCAGCAAGAATTAATCTCCCCACACCAGCCCTTGCCAGGGCCTCAGCTGAGTATCCCCCCACACCCCCAAGGCCGAATACTGCAACTGTTGCTTGTTCCAGTTTTTTGATCCCTTCTTTCCCGGTTATTATTTCTGTTC